>JABFRW010000120.1 GCA_013140805.1 Candidatus Eisenbacteria bacterium | reverse complement strand
CGCACGGTGTCGTGATAGAGTCGCGCACGCGAAGACCTCCGTTGTCGGCAGAAAGCTCCCTGAACAAGTGCTTTCTACCACATGGAGGTCTTTGTCTTTCCTACCCTTCACGAATACACCGGGCTAGTGACGAGGCTACCAGTTTGCTCCGTCCAGGCACCTTGATTGGGCGTTCCGTGCGCCGTAGGGCTCTGCCCAAACGGTGAGATCATGAGATCAGCGTTCCAAGACTCGGCACGTTGCACGTTTCCCATGTTGTAGCGAATTTTAGTGACGCGGCAGAGCTCGCCCAGGTCAATTCGGATTCTGATCTCCATGAGTTGCGAATACGTGTTGTTCTGCCAGCCGGCGCATGCGTCGGAAGCCGAGCCGGTGTACACCAGACTGCCATCAGTAAGATCGCCATCGGAGAACTGTCTGGCATCGTCCGCGCCGTTGGTCGTGACGGTGTAGCTCTTTCGAAGCGCTGCATTCCCAGGTGGGGCGTAGATCGTCCTACCACCGGCGATGTCATCGGAATCGAGCGTCGACTGCGACCGGTCGCACGTCTCGGCAGATCCATACATGGTCGCGCTCGCATCACTGGAGTGCCCGAGTCCGATGAAGTGCCCGACCTCATGCATCGCGACCGTTTGAAGGTCCATGTTCCGTGTGGCGGGACACGCCGGCCCATCAACCGCCTCGGGACTATCCCAGTCGAAACACACGAATTCGTCGTTGTTAAACATCAGGTCGGCTTCAATGAGCTTGTAGAACGTCTCGCTCTCAACCTGAAACGTCGCAGACGTGCTGTGGCGATACTGGGTGCGCGCATACGTCAAGCATCCGAGGATGTTATCGGCGTCATTGAAGGACACGGTGCTCTGGTTGTCCTGATCGAAGCCGGAGGCGGTAGTTGAGCCGCCATAGGTGAGGCGGACGCGTCCCCACATGGCCGATTCCCAGGCCCGAAAAGCGCTATGCACCAGATTCAAGGTCGGATCCCATCCGACACCCGGGTATGAGGCAGGGTTGACCTTGTAGGTTACAGGACCGTGGTCGGGTGCCCAGCCAACCGGCGGAGTGAAATATCTGAATGCGTGGGAACGCGCCGGCAAGAGAATCACCAGAAGCGCGACGAGACAGAACCAAAGGCGCACTCGCAACTTCGAGTCTCCTACTTGCCTTGGAGAGTTTGAATCGCTGACCAGAAGCTGGCGGTTGTTCCACGTACTCGCGCGGTCTCTGGAATGACGCCATTGAACTGCCAGGTCGCGAGCTCATCGCCATCAAGTGGAAATCCGCTGCCGGCCGCGTCGCTTACAACGGTGAACATGCCTCGCCGTAGCGCCAGCGGAGACAGATAGCGGTGATGCGCTGGCCCCAGCTCCTCAAGAAATACGATCACTTCGCTGTTCGGAACGAAGGTGACTGCGTCCGAGAAAGTAAGCCCGGACTTGGTCGCGGCCTGACTACCGAGATCACGAACTTCGATTGTGGAAGGCAAACTTCCCTTGATTGAGGCCTCAACGGCAATTGTCGCGACGGTGAATGGATAAGTCTTTCCGCCTATCTCCTCGTTGATGTCGCTCACGCTGAGGATCCTACCTTTTGCGATTGCCCGCGCCCGCTCCGCGAGCAATCCAAGCGATGGTGATGAGGTCGATCCAATGCTCGGCACCCGCCGATCCGCCGCGCTCTGTGCATAGAGCGACGTGATCGCGACGATCACCATCAAGGCGATCGCGGCTAGGACATGGGGGCGCGTGGCGGCAATCATGCGAGGAGAATAGGACGCCCGTCGAAGCTCCGCAATGCTTCGAGTGCGCTGCCGAGAAGAGCACACCAGTCTCGTGGAGGAATGGGTTGTGGTGCTCCGCTTGCGGTCGACGCTAGGGCCATTGCGACGTTCGGGCCTAGAGCGTAGGTGGCATCCGATTGCTCGCGACCTGCCATCAACTCAGGACTGAGTTCCCGGTGACGTGATTCCGAGATTCCGCAGCCGCCGCAACTGGCGCAGGCGCTCCGCTTGCGTTAGCGGCTTGAACGTCATGTACAGGGAGAGTCTGAGTGCCTCTCGATCACCACTTTCCATCGGCGGGTGAATGACGCACGCCAACTTCTTGATTCCGAGGTCTCGAGCGACAACGAAGCGCCTGTACCCGTCGATGATGAGGTAGCGGCGCGGGCCATGCTTGCTGACGAGCAGGGGGCTCATGACGCCGAATCTCTCAACGGAGTCCCGCAGGCGGCGCTCCTCATCCTCTGTTCCTAGGGACTTGTGCGGGCTCTCGGAGTCAATTGCGATTTGCCTGAGTGGTATGACAAGAATTGGATGATATTGCTTCATATTAATATCTTAGCAATTCGGAGCGATCTGTCCATCCCCGCACTACCCGACTTGTCCACACAAAGGCGCACGAGATGACGCTCCCTCCTCCTGCTCACAACTCGTGTCTCGCGTGACACTGAATGTATGACAGTGCCGCATGATGACAACCTAGGCGAGTTTTGCGAGCGCACGACGGCACCCATAGGCTTCGGCGCCGGCCTCAGCGAGGCCGAGGTGCGTCGGCTTCAGATGATTCTGCGCGAACAGTGCAGCCTCGACCTAGCGCTTCCAGAGGCCTGGAGCCGCGCGATCGAGCTGCTCTCTCTCGTCGAGATGCTCCTGCAGTCGAGCGGCGCACTCACACGCGGCGATGAGCAATCCGCAGGGTTCGCGCTTCCTCGCTCTTGACCGAACTTCGATTCTGAGGAATTGATGAAGCTACTCACTCTGCGGCTATGCCCACTCACGTCATCTACGCCCGCAAATCGACCGAGTCGGACGACCGCCAAGTCCTCTCGATCGACTCTCAGATCCAAGAGCTAAAACTCCTGGCGTTGCGTCGTGGGCTGGAGGTCGACGAAATCCTCACCGAAGCGCGCTCCGCGAAGGCCCCAGGGCGTCCGATCTTCGGCCAGCTCATGAAGCGGGTGAACAAGGGCGAGATTGCCGGCGTGTTCTGTTGGAAGATGGATCGGCTTGCTCGCAACCCCTTCGACTCGGGCCAGATTCTCCAGGCCCTGGCGGACAGGAAGATCGAGCAGATCATCACGCCCGAGCGGACCTTCACCGGGGACGGCAATGACCGCTTCCTCGGCAACTTCGAACTCGGTATCGCCACAAAGTTCATCGACGACTTGCGGGCAAACGTGAAGCGCGGAAATCGCGCACGCTTCGAGCGCGGTTGGCCGAACTTTCGCCCGCCCGTCGGCTACATCGAAGACCGGGCAACCAAGACTGTGATCACCGATCCCGAGCGATTTCCGCTTGTGCAAAAGCTGTGGGACGAGCTGCTCTCTGGCCGAATGCGCCCCATGCAGATTGCTCGCGCGGCAGAGCACGAGTGGGGACTGCAGACCCGCAAGGCCGGAAAACTGGGCGGCAAGCCCCTCACCTTTCAGGGCGTATTCAAACTGTTCGCCAACCCTTACTACGCCGGGCTAATTCGCCTGAAGTCCGGTGAGAGCTACCGCGGTGCGCATTCGCCGATGATCACGATGGCGATGTTCGATCAAGCTCAGGAGCTGCTGGGCCGTCCTGGACGTTCGCGGCCCGCGCATCACACCTTCGCGTACGCCGGGATGCTCACGTGCGGGATCTGCGGCGGGACGCTCGTCGCCGAAGTCCACACCAAGCCCTCAGGTAGGCGCTACGTTTACTATCGTTGCCGCTCTCGGACCAGCGGCCGGCCGTGCCCGAATCCGTGCCTCCCCGAAACTGCCCTTGAGGACCAACTTCTGCGTGATCTTCGACGCGTCTCGTTGTCCAAAGCTGCGGTGGACTGGATTTCGAGCAACATTCGGCAACAACTCCAGGCGACCTCCTCCCATCACGCTGCACGGCGCGACGCCCTGGAGAAGGCGCTGCTGGAAGCGTCGAGAGAGAACGAGATGCTGCTGACACTCCGGCTCCGCGCACAGGTCGACGAGGAGACATACGAACGTCGCCGGCTGCAGATCCTCGATCGCCAGGCGAGGTTGAAGATCCAACTCGACGAGCCTACTCGTTCACCGGAGGAGCTAGTCGCTCAGATCGAGGAGGTCTTGAACTTCAGCGTCTCCCTCCCGCGCGCCTTCAAAGAAGGCGATCCGGTTCGCCGCCGATCGATTCTCCACGCCGTCTGCGCGAACCCGAAGGTTCGAGACAGAAAAGCGCTCTACAAAGCGAAGGAACCCTTCTCCTTCTTCGAAGGGAAAGGGTCCACTCGCTCTTGGCAGGGCGTAGTTGAGCGTCTGCGAAATTGGATCGTCGAGAAGAACTTCCAGATTCCGAGCTATTCCCTCACCGAGGAAGATACTGTGCCACGAAAGAGGCCGGCTGCCTAGGGAAGGGGAAAGCGCGCCATGTCGCGCACCGTGTGAATTACAGTCTGCGAGTAAGGAGTCGCTCTTGATCCTTGGCGATCAGCTCGGGAGCCGCCTGCCATCCAAATACATCAAACCACTCTCGAATCAGATCTCGACTCAGTTCCGTTGATTGTTGTAGCACCTCTTCCTTCGAATGCACCCGATTCCACTCCAATTTCTCGGCGGAAGTCTTCCGCTCATAGGAAAACCCAACGCGACCGGGGTCGTCGATCAAGAGGGCACGGTCTTTGGTGCCATACAATGTTACGCCGACCGACACACCCTCATCGTATAAGCCGGCTCGTGTAAGACGTGCCAAGAACGCATAGATCTCCGTGGCCGTGTAGACACTGCCCACAACGCCTAGCCTCGCCATGGGAGCAATCCCACGCTCCCGCATAGAGGCAAGCTGGTCGTCTGCAAGCCAGTCTTCGCGAAGTGCAAGGTAGTGCAGAAACTGACCTGTCTTGTACATCCGCCAAAACTCGATGTGATTCTCCCAATCATTTGAGAGTTCAAAGTACTGTTGGGTGCGCTCCCGACCAACGTCTGATGCGCCATTCAGGATTGCTGGGTACTCCCAGCCACGTAGTTCAAGCGCGCTCTGCTCGACGATCTCTCGACATCGGTCGATAGTCGTCAGCTTCTCAGCGTGAACAAGTGGCTGAAAATGGATTCGCCAGTACCCACGGGACTTAATCTTTTCGAGAAGGTCAGGCTTCATAGGCTAGAGGCCACCAAGTTCCTCAGTCAACGCCTCCGCAGCGCTCTCTTCAACCGTGTAGCCTGCGGCCTTGCGCTGCTGCATCATCTTGATCGTGGCAAGATCGAGAGTCGTCCGCATGTCGAATGAGTTCGACACTGCGGCACTCTCCGGGCGGCGATGCAATGTGCGGTAGTAGAGGATTCCATTCTTCACCCCAGCCTTGGTGTCATCGACACGGCAGATGACGGGAACCTCCGAGAACTGCCGGACCTGGATGACCACATACCGCAATCCGCTTCGGTCTGGCACCACGGCAACATCAAACTGGACATGTGGATCAGCGAAGCGTGTCATCTGGTCCCGCATGACATCCGACACGTAGGTCAACTCTTGCTCCGGGGTCACGCCGGTCCGGTGGAATGTGCCATCGTCAACGCCAATGATAAGGTCGCCGCCGTACTGAACGTTGGACATAGCGAGAATGTCCTTCGCCAAACGGCTCACATCCCAGTCTCCCGCCCGCTTGAAATCAAGGCGTTGTGACTCAGTCCTAGCTTCAAGGTGGGCTTCAAGAGTTTCGGTTGTCATCACCTGCATTATGCCCCGGAGCAGATCGTCTGGGAAGGGTACGGGGGGCTGAGCCCAGCAGGCATCGCTCAATGCCCCCCAGACTGGTTTCCGCGGTCGCATCGTGTCTCCTCATCACCTGGATGCAATCGATGAATATGCCGGGCAGGTTATTGAGGCCGACCGGCCACCGGGTGATTCCCCACGTTATGTACGTCGTCCGAAGCCGGTCGATCATTCCTACGGACTCGCGCACCTGCGGTAGCTCGGGATTCTCACCAACGACTGCGTCGAACAGTCTTGTCACCTGATCGAGTCCGGTGTACGGCAGGAACGTTGCAGGCCGATGCGCCGCGAGCGTGTGACCTAGCGCCTCGTAGAGCGCGACTAGCGCCCACCGCCAATGGGTCGGTCGCCGCTTCACGAACCGAAGCTCGTCAGTCAGCATCTTCAGCGAGCGTTCGATCTCTCGCGGATGATCTGCGTCGAGCTTGATTGGGAAGGCACGCGGTACTGGTGGGGTATCCGGCGGCAGCGGAGACATCGGGAATCCGGGCGGCAGGAGCGGGTGCTCTAGGTTGTGCTTGTACCGCTCCGGGTCGAGCAGCATTACCGTAAGCCGGAGCAGTTCCTCGCCGCGGTACTTCGCCTCGAGTTTCGTGTACTGCCGGTCGCCGGAAGCATTCAGGATCTCCCGCAGTCGGCGGGCTTGTTGGTCGGAGACACGCAGACTGTCGGGATGCGGGATGAGCGGGGCGTTCTCGTCTTCCGAAGAACGTAAAGAATCGTCCAGGGTCTCCATGGGCGTGAAGGGGTGAGCTGATAAGCCTCTTCAGGCTACGGCCTTCCCCACCTGGGTCAACGTTGAGCGTGTTCGAACTCACCTTCTGAGTTCGACTTCGCTCCTGGTTTGTGGACAGCTCTTCGTGACGCGTGCGTCACCGCGCTTCCACCCACCTGACCGCCAACGAAAAAGCCACCTGATGGCGGCTCTTTCGTCACTTGTCCACACTCATGCGCGACAAAGCGCGCCTAAACCCCAATGGTAGACCTACTGGCGCTGGGCTTGGAAGTGGGTGACGTTTGGCGACCTACCCGACCGTGATTTGCCATCGGACGAGGAGTGTAGGTCCATGATGGCAGAGCAAGGCTTGTGAGTGCAGGGTGAGCGACATACGCGAGCGCGTACATAGTGTAGATGACCATTACAGATCGCGCTAGGGTTGGCCTCTTCGCGCCCGCTCTGATGTCAGCGGCTTCACGCGCAGTTAGCGAATCCGTGCGCTGTCCAAGAGGTGCATAGCCAAGCTACTGAGTCGAATGGCGTCGCGGACTGCATGGCGGAGGGGAAGTGCCAGGCCAAATGATGCACGCATCATCGCAGGCCTCCCTCCCGAAGAACAAGTCACTTCGCACTTCGGGACCGCTGGACGACGTTCGGAAACTGCTCGTCGAGCATGGGGTCGATGTCTCACGCCTCGCGCGCGTTCTGAACTTCATCGATCACCCGGAGCAGGCGCAGGCACTAGCCGCGTAACACTCGGCGAGTCGGAAGTCCGGTGGGATCGGCACTTCAACGTGCGATGTGGGACACAAGCGTGCTGGCCCGTGCCCATGCTTCCTCGAAGGTGAAGTCGACTCCACTCTCCTCACTCATCGGGCGTCGATACTTTTCGAGATCGTCAGGTGTGAGCTCGAATGGAACTCAGCTAATGTTGACGCGGCTCCAGTGCTCGAACGCCACCGAGTCTGGGAGTGCTCCGCGCGGCAAGTCCTCAAGGAATCGGCACAGTCTGACTTCCCTCCACCAACCCCGACCCGGCGCCTCGGCGAGACCTAGCGCCTGAACGTCACCCGAACGAACCTTCGTGGGACGCGAGAGGACGAGCGTCTTCTTCGCTCTTGTGAGAGAGACGTAGAGCAGTCGGCGCTGTTCATCAAGGTGCTCGCCCTCGGACAGTCCGGCTGTGTCCGTATCGAATGGTCCAGGTAGGGCTTGATCAATGAGACCCAGGACGAAGACATGGTCCGCCGTCAGACCCTTTGCGCCCCAGAGCGTGACAATCTTGACTCCGGCTCCGCCGTCATCGCCGATGGACTGTCGTGTAGCGATGCGATACCTCAGTGCTCTCACGATCTTGCTCAAGGTGACATCTGTGGTCTCCGCACAAATGGCCGTCGCTTCGCGAAACAGTCGGCCCAGATCCTCGCGTGCCATCTCAGCCGTCGGACCACTGAAACTAATCCACTGATCCGGCGCAAGAATGTGTTGCACCAACGCCTGTGGATCCACAATCAGTGGCAATGCGTCAACCAGCTCAACAAGGCGCCGAAGGCGGGCCTGGACGATCGCGCGGCCAGTACCTCGGATCTCGCCTGACTCAACGAGCTGACGGACTCGCCCAAGTGAGAGCACCCCGCCGTCTCGTCTCAAATGGCGATAGACGCCGGCGTTGCGGTTTGGAGCCTTGAACTTCTTCCCCTGCGCGTTCGGCGGCCGGTAGCTAATCCAGTCTCGCAGCGCCACCGCATCACTTGAATCAGCCAAGATCGACAAGAACAGAAATGCCTCGCGGGCCGGCCAGGTCTCCAAGATGTCCTCAGCGAAGATGGTCCGCGCATTTGCCCTCGGCTCGAGTTGACGTATCCGCTCGCGAAGCGCGTAGCCCCAGTCTCGCCGAGTCACGAGGACGAGGTGCTTCTCCTTGGGAAACGCGTCGAAGACCCGCGCAACCTCGGCAGCGATGCCTTCGGATTCGCTCTCTGGGGACTTGAAGTGAACGTGATGAAGCTGTGCAACCCGGTCTGTCGCCGACGTCAACGGCTCGTTTTCAAGAGCCACAACCGCGTTAGCCAGAGCCACAATGTGCTCCGGGCAGCGCTGACACTCGTTCATCGTGTGATTCGTGATTGGTTGCGTGACGAGGTCGGTGATCGCGTCCAACCCCCGACGATCATTGCCTCGGAAAGAGTAGATCGACTGCTTTCGATCACCGAGGACAACCAAGCTGCCGCCTGGGGCCACGAGTCGAACAACTACCTTGGCCTCAACCTCAGTCAGATCTTGGAACTCGTCGACAATGACGTGGTCATAGCCGATGTCAGCAAAGTCGCCGTTGGCGAATCGGCGTTCAACCGCGCGGGGCAGGTCGCCGACCAGTTCCGTGCCATGGTCCCCGAGCCAGCGCCTCGCCGCCTGGGCGAGCGCCGGGTGGTCTGCGGTCCCGGCTTCATGGTCGCGAAGTGCGCGCACGGCCTTCTTCAGTGACCGAGTCACCGCGCCTCGAAGTTGTGGATACTCCTCGCAAATGTCGAAGAGCATGGCCTCCTCTTCTTCGGGCAGAAGTGTGCGTGGCGCGAGCCGGGCGAGCTCGGCGCAGAGCCCGTGAATCGTCTTGATTCGCGGAAGCCCCAGTTCGTGCGGCCTGAGCTCCTCCTTGATCTCATCTGCGAGGTCACGGGCGATCGCACGATTGAACGCGCAAACGAGGACCCGATTGGGAGAGACGGCCAGTCCGGCCGGATGGAGGATTCGTAGAACACGCCGTCGTAGGCCGAAAGTCTTCCCCGTGCCGGGGCCAGCACTTACGCGCAGTACTTGAAACTCGCCGTTAATTAGCGGGAGTACCTGCGTTCCCGAGACTCGCAGATTCCACGGGGCATTGAGATCGTACGGCTGGTCAAGCGGGGATGACATGGTGGCACTTTCCTGATTCCAGAACGAGGTTTGCTGGTCTCTGCGCAAACCACGGTGCGGAGAGAATCGCCGCCGTGAAGCTGGAGTATTGCCGGGGAACGCCGATCGTGTCTCGTTGATCCGGCGGCGACTATTCGGAGTTGAAGAACTCAGCGTCAAACTCAGATCGGACGAGCGCCAGATCCAGCGGGGAGCCCCACAAAGCCCTTCGCTCGCGCTCTTCGAGTGACCAGAACCTCCCTAGCGACTCTTCGTCTCGGAAGTGCTCGCGGAGCGTCGCATCAGCAAAGATCCGATGCAGACAGTACCGGGCGAGGGCCTGGGCCTCGAACGCGAAACGAAGCACTCGCCGGATCGCCTCTTCACGCACGGACATCGCCACTGACTCAAGTTGGTCGTTCAAGTGCTCAACTGCGCTGCGTACATCGAAAAGCGCCCGAGCCCACTCTTGTTCATGGGGCCCGACGAACAGCGCCGTGCGGCTCGCAAATTGAGATTTGGTCCGCCCCGGTTGTGGAAGAATGCAGCCCTCGATCGCACGAACGAACTGATGGATGCGCTCGGGCGGGTCATGCTCCCGGAGGCCGTTGTGAAAACATCTGAGCGCTACTCGGAGTCGACGAAATGATGTGTCGTTTTGAATCTCAGTGATCGCATTGCCCAGGACTGCAGCCTCCTGAAGCTCGATACGAGCAACCGCGGCCTGGAAGGAGCCCTCGTTAGGAAAGAGCGGATCTATCCAGCCGTGTTGCCGAACGTCCACTTCAGTTTCCCGTGCCCCGGTGAGCACCTTCCCACGACCGTTCGTCGAGATGCGCCGCGCCGCAAGCATCAAACCGTAGTACAGCATGAAGACTCGTGTCTGAAGACTCGCGTTCTCCTCGTCTAGCACGCTGGGATTCTCGGTCGGAGCGACCGTCCAGAGGAACAGATTCGCGTCATGCAGCTCGTCCCAGGCGAGAGATCCTAGCCAATCCCTCCAGTGGCTCGGCACAGTGAGTTCGAGCGCTCGGGTCGCATAGAGCCCATTGCCAAGGCTGAGACGGGCAGGAATCGAGGCGTCGGCATCGACGGCGAGCACCATGAGTGCATACTTGTGAGCTGGGGGAAGGATCACGAGATCGGCTCTGCCTTCGGCACCGTTCGTGGGTGTGTGATGATGGGGTTGGCTCATCTGCACAGCTTACCACGGTCATTTCAGTCATCGCGCGCTGTGTCATCTTTTCATTTGTGACTGGCGCGACCTCGTTGTGGTCCTGGTATGCGCGATAATTGTCACGAGGCGTCTCGCAGACACCACTGCCGCTCTAACGAGTCTGACATCGCGCTCATCTCGGGCTCTATGGGAGGCGCCGGCCGCAGGAAAGGATTCCGATATGCTTGGGCTCCTCAACAGCTACTTGTCCTACTCCGTCGGTGCTACAGGCACCGTCATCCTCGCGTACTCGGCATTCGGACCGACGCCTCCGTTCTGGAATGAGCTCACCATTCGCGACGCCGTTCCGCTCGTGGGGATCCTGATCGCAGGAGCGGTGGCAATGGTTGGCTGGAGGAAAACGGCGGAGACGGCCATGCGCGCGCAGGAGCGTCGCCACGAGCTCGATCGGGCGAATACGAAGGAGGTGCTTCGCGACGCGGTCTGGGAAGGGCTCGGCACAGCGATTGTATGGCTTCCGCAAGTCATTGAGGCGATCACTGCCAAGCGATTCGTCAGTCGACTCCTGCTAGGGCAACTTGATGAGGGGCGAAGTTCCTACGATCGCAACAGAGATAGCATGGTGTTTTGGGAAAACAAGGAAGAAAAGCTACGCGTGCAATTGTGGTTTCGCGAGATGGCAGTCTGGCGCGCGTCCCTTGACACCTTTGCTCCGCCGACTCCAGGCGAAACGCCAACGCCGATCTACTCCGAAGTCGCAGCCCAGCTCCTGCCGCTCCTCAAGGCCGCGCTGGATGATGCGACAGGACTCTTCGAAGAACTCGACTTCCCCCGTGTGCACCCAGGTCACGCCGGGTATGAGAAGTGGGCGCCGCCACGTAGGCAATAGCCTGAACCTCCTTGTTGGAGATGGGTAATGTGCACCAGAACGCGTCCGGACCGTCTGACTGGACCCGCTCATGAATGATCCTTCCGTTGAGGTGCTGCGAACGCTATTTACTGAGCAGGTGCTGGCTCGACTTAGGGCTGCGCCGCCGACCGATTCGCTGGTGTATCGCGTCGCCGCGATCACCCTAACTCAACCGCGTGGGCTATACGTGCCTTGGCTTGAAGCGCAGCGATTGGCATGGTCCAGCTATCTCGTTGCCGCGTCCGACTGCGGTCTCCTTGTTGGTCGCTTCGGGAGGGATCTGACGGCAAGACTGACACACGTCGATGACGAGCAGTTTCGATCTGCGATGGCCGAATGCCAGGCCGCCTGGTACCTGCGCGAGAAGCTCGGGCTTGCGGTCTCTGCGCGGCCACCAGGTAAGGGGGCGAGCGAGCTCGAACTGCTCGTGAAGTTGCCGGAAGGTGACATCCTAGTCGAAGTGAAATCGCCCCTGCGGGTGGCCATTGCTGACGGCGCCGCTCATGCACTTGACGACTCGGACATTCTCGACCGGTGCCTTGCGGATGCATCGAAACAACTCAGAAAGGGAACCAGGAACCTCGTGATGCTCGTCGGCCGATTGACGCTTGGCATCCACGTTCGGCAGTTTTTCGTGAAGGCATTCTACGGCGCAGAGAAGTTGCTTATCTCGCGGGAGACCCGCGCGTCACGAATCGAATTCGACCTCAACGGGCGATTCCTCAAGGTCTGGCCCGGCGAAGACGGTCCTCGCCACACACGCGTGGGGGGCGTTCTCTTCGTCCAAGAGAACATCCGGTCATCCATCGGTGCCGACGGCGATCACGTGCATCGCACTGACAATGATTCGCTGATGCTGCACAACCCGAACGCGATTCATCCGTTGCCCGAAGGGCCGTGGCGGGAGTGTCCACAACTCGTACTTCGTGGCGAGGTGATGGAATGGACCGACGGCCATCCAGTCGGGGGTCCGGTGCCGAATCGACAGAGCGATGGCGATTGAAACCGGCGTATCGGCGCCCGCTGCGCCCATCGCTGGATCCGGTGAAACTCTGACTCGGCCCGAGCGAGCTCGTCCTCGCAATGGCGTAGCAACCTCGGTATGGCGACATTGAGCTCGAACGAGGCCGAGCGATGCTCCCCCGATCGGGTCCCCCGCGCTCACGATGAGGCGGCGTTTAGCATCGTCGGCCCCGTACGATGTGCTCGAGGCTCGGCCAGCAATACTCGACAGGGTACACGGGACCACAATGAGGTGGCGCCGAACAATCCGATGACTCGACGATCTACGCACACTACGCTCACTTCGGGCGCCTCTCTTGTGCGCGGCGTCTCTTCTCGGCCGACCTCAATAGCCGCGCATATAGGCGCGAATCTCGCCGTGCTCGCCCGATGTGGGTCGCATTTGCTCGGTCTTGAGCCTCGAGAAAGCCTCGGCGCGCCTCAGGCTCGGGCATGAGCGTCTCCCCCCATTTGAAGGGGTAGAGAAGTATGGGCACGGCCATCGTGCAAGCCAGATAGACCTCGTCGAATGCCTCTACCGGCTCCTCCACGACCGCGTCCAGGAATGCCTGCATGAACTCGCTCGGGAGACCGCACTCGTCCGAATCAAGTAGCAGAATTGTCTCCTCGACCTCTCGGCGATACGCCTCCAGCACCTGTCGCTTGTCGGCAATCGCGCGACGCATGTCCTTTACGACGTAGTCGTACGGAAGACCCGGCACGCGCCACGAGATCGTGCAGATTCCCTGCGGAGTGAAAGGCTTGACTCGGCGCACGAGCACGTAGAATCCATGTGCCGGGACTTGAACCTTCAGTTCGGAGTCGAGCGCCATCCCGGGAACATCCGCGATCACGGCTTCGGCGATGCGCCCGATCATGGCTTGCCAATGCCGGGACCGCGGCAGCTCGAAGAGGGGAAGCCAGATCTGAATCCACTCGAGTGGAAGCTCGGCTTGGATGCGCGCACGAAGGTGTGGTGCGATCCGCTCCCATCGCTTCGGGAGGCCGGGCCGGTCGCCGATGGAGTGCACGGTGGTGTGCTCGATCGCCACCCGCGTGAGCCCACGCTGAATGAGCGCATCACAGCCACCCGCCGCGCCTTCGCGATCGGGACGGCTGACAATGGCAACGGGCTGGTGATCAAACTCGGAGAGGACGGCGCAGAGTTGCAAGAGCGCCACATCCTCGCGTCGATGCGTCGCCCTCACGGTGCGTCGGCACTCTGCACGTTCGGCGCGGGCCAGACTTGGTCGGCTGACACGGGCAGCCACTGACTCACGAGCCACACTTCGCGGAAGTCAATCGATCGAGCCGCGAGCGCTGCTCGGATCCGCTCAAGTTCGTCTTGAAAGTACGGCATGACTTCGAAGTCGATCACGAGAACAAGATCTGCGCTAGTGCCTCTGTAGTGCTCTTCCTTCTTCTTCAGTGCCTCCACAGTCCGGAAGACCGCGTCCTGCACGCCGTCGCCCTCCTCGCCGGTTGCCGACCACCCCACGAGCGCTGGCGCCTGGACCGGCGGCACACGCTCGAGGATTTCGAGCTCGGCGACATACGGCGAGATGGGTTGATAGAATTGGGTCCAATCGTTCCGCTCGTAGCGCATCAGACGCTGAAGTGACGGGTTGGACCAATCTCGATTCAATCCGAACTCGACGGCCATCCAGATCTTTTCAAGGAGGGCGAGCTTTTCGCGACGCTTGGGTGGAAAGGAGTCGACTCGAATGGAGACGTGACGGTCGCAAATCTTGCGTTCATCGAGCCGTCGCTGGAGCGCATGGACGATGAGGCGCTCCACATCCTTGGGAACCCGCCACTCGGTTTCAGGATCCGCCCACGCGCGAGTGTGCTGCACTTTGAGAGGCGCTTTCCCCGAGGAGCTCACACAGAGGTAGTCGTGGTCAGTGCCCTTCGGTCCGTCCTCAAAGCGATCGTAGTCGGTGGCATGCAGCGCGTTGTAACGGGCCATGAAGACGTCCATGATCCGATCGCGTGCCTCGGGTTCAAGTTCAGCCATTACTCCCCCGTCGCGAATTCGCCACGAATCCCGAGTTCCTCACCGCTCAGGAAGGCCCGCTTTTCCCAGTGCGCCCGATTGCCGATGATACGGCAAGATCGCGGCCGGGCGTGATGACCGAGGCGTCGGGAACCGTGAGGTCGAGGGGCACGAAGTGCGGGTAGGGATAAGCCTGGTGGTCACATCCGAAAGGCGGTGATTTCCATGGCCAACTTCTCGTGTGATTGGCAGCAATTCGTGTCGATTGCCCTAGTTGTGGTTGGTTGGTTGTTCTTCGCAGCTGGTCTCCTGATTGAGAACCCGGTCGTCAAGGCACTCTCTCTCGTGGCCGCTAGGGCCCTGCCCCACGTCCTCACTTCCCCACTGGCGTCGATCCAAACTCGTGATGGCCGAGTGTGTCCGGCAAGTCGAAATTGCGCGGCCAGCCTCGTAGCCGGATCGAGAACAAGACGGTCGCGGGGAGAGATCACCGCGGTCCAGTGCTTGATGTTCCAGTTCGCGACCGATCCCGAGCGGCTGAAACTCCGGGCCAGCGTTTCCGTGGCCCGGCGTGCGCAGAGAGTTCAGGCCGTGCTCGGGAATGAAGAAGCCGGCGTCGAGTAAGTCGACACCGGCTTCCTCGCAATCTCTCTCTAGTCGATGGCCTAAGTCACCGGCTCCAGCTTGGGACGACTCCTGCGTCGCTCCCTCGCTCTGGCGATTCGTCGATCGACTTCCGGCTGCGCCTCAGCGATCGCTTCCCTGATCTCGCGTCGAATCGCAGCGCGACGCTTCGGATCATCCTTTGAGTTTGCCTCAGGTCCTGAAGCCGGCGGCAGCTGCGCGCCGTCTTGTTTCCTCCCACGACGCCTTATCGGCTTCGTGGGGCCGGAAAGGAAGAAACCGGGGCCCTCGTCGGACGCTTGTTCTTGGTCATTGTCGTTTCTCCCTGGCGACATTCGATGGACGCTATCACACGACTACGGCGTGAACCACCCGGGTCAACGCCACGGCCGCGCGACCGATCACGGGTGCCGTAACGCGAACCACGGAGGCCGACGAGTGCACGCGAAGGGCAACTGTCGCGCGGACCACCGCATCCACGCGGCGCGCGACCCGCACCACCTGCGCGACCGGGGACACGACCACCGATGCCACAGCGCCCTGCTCGCTCGGCTCGACCACGGCAGAGAAGCCCTTGTTGTCGGAGCCCTGGAACACGTGGAAGTCGAAGCGATCCGCGGCGAATGAGCCAACGACCACGCCCACGCCGAACACGAAGAACAAGACGACGAAACGAGCGACAGAGATGCGCGACATGATGATTCTCCTGGCTGGGTGGTTGAACCGCGTTGATCACGAGAGCCACTCTGCCTCTCGCTTCTGTCCACGAGTCGCAGCCAGGTGACAGCGACGGATGATGGGACCTAGCATGATGCTCAGTGGCGGACGCAAGATTTACAAAGGTGGCCGTCACGGGCGTGTCATGTCGGTGCGACTATGAGGTGAAGTCACGAACCCGGACATACATCAAAGCGCAGCAGCACCCGGGAGATCGGCAGATGACATTGGCCGCAAGTCAGCCAGCGGGGCAAGTCGCCCTCAGCGCCTATCGGGAGTGGCGCCGATCCCGCTGCGACACCGACTTCGTCCGCTTTCTGCGGTCATCAATCACCGACAACACGAGCGTGAACATGTTCGTTCTCCACCGCACGATGAGGGTGGTCAACAAACAGTCGATCCGTCACGCGCTGGATCCTGCGGAGATTGCCGAGGCCGTTCTCTTTGAGCTGTGGCTCAAGGCGCCGGAAATCAACACCACCATCGTGGGATTCTTGTCTCGGATGATCTTTCGCCGCGTAATGGATCGCGTGCGGCGCGCTGCCCGCGACCTGGACCTCCTCGAGCTGGTTCCCGGCGAGTACTTCGAGCAGCGAGCGGCTGACGAGGGCGCGGCGGAGGCGGAAGACGGTCTTGCGGGCGAGAAATGCGCGCGGCCGGCGGCCGACCCCTGGGAGGTCAAACTAGCGACAGCCCTGAATGAGCTCTCCGAGGTCGAGCGATACGTTTTCATGCGTCACAATTTCGACGGCATCGAACTCAAGCAGATCGCGGCTGAGCTGAGAGCCCTACCCAACACGGTCGTCCAGAGGCATGTGAGGGCGAAGAAGAATCTCCGCGTCGAACTCGCCCGCCTGACCCTCTCCGCCTGAGCCACGAGGCCCGTATCGGCCGCGGCGCCGAAGCAGTACACGGAAGAGCGGAGCAGCGCGCCTCCGGAAGGAATCGGAGCCGGCGAGACTGCCGGCGTGGCGCGAGGCCACACTCGCACTCATTGCTCGAAAGCCAGGCGATCGCCTGGCCGACCTAGATCGCCCCAACGTGCCTCAGCGTGAGCAGCAGCGCCACGCCGCAGACACTGCAGAGCGCCACCCACCGAACAAACCTCTGATCCTTCGTGTGAGACGTTGAATGCAGGTGCGCGAGGAGCGTGAAGATGATCGCCCCGACGATGTGGAAGTCCAGCGATTCGTTCTGCATGGTGGGTCTCCAAGTTCAGGAGGTGCGTGTTTCGACTGTCCCGTCACCATGGAGTCGCGTGCGAGTGACTAGAACCCCGAGGGGGGTTGACGGGCCGACGCGCGCGAGGTAGACCGTAGTTAGCGATCCGCACCTTTAAGCTCCTCAAAAAAGGCTCCCTTGTCGCCGATAACGGCCGAGGGGGCCTTTCCGTTTTTCTGGAGGCAGACAATGCGCTCACCGCAATACGAGATTCGTCGCATCATCCGCCGCGCCCTCGACGCTGCGCGCCCGGAGGCTATGAAGCGCATCGCGCAGGAGGACGCTGACGGCAACCTCCCCCTAGTGCGCTTGGAACGGGACCGATCCATCGGTCAGGACCAGTCGCGCGGGATGTTCAATAAGCGACTAGTCCTCAGCCAGGATGCCGCGAACGAGTTTGATGTCGAAGTAGTCCTCTCCTGCTACAACGCCCTTCGTCTGTCCGCACGAAACGAGGGCGGCCTCGCGGATGTTCAAGAATTCCGCGACCGAGACGACCCGCATCGATGCCTCGCGTTCGCTGAATCCAGCGATCAAGTGCTTGCCTATGTTCCGAGCACTCAAGCAGTCAAATGATGGTCTCCGCCGAGACCATCTTTTTTGCTGTGATTGCAGGCTCGGCCGCTTCCATGCGTCGCGGTACGAAGGGGAGAGCCCCCGCGAGGCTGGAATCGAGGGTCTGGAGCGCAGAGACGCAACTGGTGCACCTCGAGACGCAGTCCCTCGCACGTTAGTTGCGCCACGCCGGAATCTCGCTAGTCGGACCGAGAACAAGTCGACCCCGGGGAGAATTCCCCGAGGCCGCTCAACTGGGCGGGAACTGGGCGGGAACTACCGCGCTACTTGCGCACATACACGCGCTGAGCCTCTCCGGCAACTCGCTTCAATCGACTGCAATCACCGCGATTGACGCAGGTACGTGATGGTCGTCACATCACTACTTTCTCAGCTTCTTGGACTCAAAATCCCGTTCGGGCAACCGAGTGGGGGTTCGACCCCCCCCTCCGGCACCAACTCCTCGAACGACTTGCGCCGCCGGGTGAGTCCAGTTTCCAACTGTCGCCTTGACGTGGACGCTGACGCACATTCGCCGTCGACGACGAGCTCCTCCACTATCGATAGAGTGCCTTGAGCGCGCCCCACGTCGTGGCCTGCACCGGTACCGGGCCGGAGTCGTACAGGCTCGCCAGGTTCAGCACCAGGTCGCCGTCCGCACTCGCGTAGCCGAACACGACGGGGGACGAATCGCCGAGACCGAGCACGATGCTCCCCTCCGCGGTGCCGTCGACCAGCCGCGTGACAGGAAGGGCGTCCGGGGTGAACGTGAAGAGGCTCAGGTGAAAGTCCTCTTCGATCACAGTGCCGGTCGGTTCGCCGGTGAGGGCGTTCACGTACGTCGTCGTGGCGTGAAGGTCCAGCGTGCTGCTCGCCACCGGAGCGGTCGCCCCGAGCGAAAGGGACGTCGCCGGAGGCAACGTGAGCAGGCCCGTGATCGGATCGTCCGCCTCGGGAGCCGGCCCGCTGAGCGTGACGATGACGTCGAACGCGGTCAGCACGCCGTTCACCTCGACATCGATCGGCGTCGACGAGACCAACGTCATCGCGGGCAGGCTCATGGTGAACGGCCCGGCTTCCGAGTCGGTGTCGTAGTCGATGCGGCCGTCGCCCGGAGAGCCGGGACCGCAGGAGTACGCGCACGGTCCCTGGAGCAGCACCGGAATTTCAACCGGCGCCGAGCCGGGGGTCAGGCCCCCTGCCACGAATGAGGTGCCCGACTTGGTGCTGCTGGACCAAGGCAGAGGATCATCGAGAGTGCGAGCGAGCGGGCGTGCATGCTGTCACCTCCGTTGGGGGAGTCAACGCCTCGAGGGGACGCGCTCGGCAGGAGTCCGCCGGTGCCGATCGAACGCGAAGTTCGAACGCCTCGCAACGTCGGTGAGATTCGACCATCTGCAACGCGACGAGGGCCGGGACAAGCAATAAGCACTCGCATTCGCGCGCGGCCGAGCCTACCTGCACGCGAGCGTCGAGTTCCAGCGGAGAATCGTCCTCATCCCCTCGGTCGGGACCGACGCCCCGCCTCGCCCGGGCTGTCGACTGAGCGACGGGAACAACCAGGTGAGACTCCACACCTAGCGGGCCTTCTTCGCCGTCTTTCGCTTCCCGGCCGCCGCCTCGACGAACACTTCGAAGCCGCCCATCGACATGCGCTTCACGTCGAACGGCATGGACTTGGCCATGTCCATCATGCCCGGTTCGGTCATGACCTTCTTGTTGACCTGGTCGCGATGCGCCTTCGACTTGTAGACGATCCACGAGAACACGACGGTCTCGCCGGGCTTGGTCTTCGCGAGCTTGGGGAAGGGCAGGCCGAACGGCGTCTTCAGGTCGTCACCGACGCATTCGAAGTATTCGAGCGCGCCGTGCTTCATCCAGGTCTTCGCGCCCCACTTCGCCATCTTGCGATAGGTGGCGAGCTTGCTCTTCGGGATCGGGATCACGAATCCATCGACGTAACGGGGCATGACGGACCTCCTCGAGGGGTGGGAAGGTTGCGGCTTCAGCGTGGTGACCAGGCGGCCGGGCCCACGGGCACGCGTCCGACGCGGCAGTTCACGCTTCTACGGCGGCACTGCGGGCGTGAATCTTCCAGCTGCACGAGAGGCAAGCGGCGAGGATAGCGGCCGCGTGCGAAGAGCGTCAAAGTCGGGAGGCCGCCTGTCCGTTGGTCCGTGGGCGGTAGAGGCGAGTGTGTTTTTGAGCGATCCGCAGCAGCGCGCTCGCGTGCGCGAAGCACCGGCCGATGTAGCCGAAGCCGTTGTCGGTCAGGACGCGACTCACCCGGATGTCGAGCTTGCGAGCGGCTTGAAGAGTGACGATCGACGGAGTCGAGCACGCGGGCACCTTTGGAAATTGTCTCCGGCAGTGCGGGTCAGTCGTCGGCCGCAGATTTCGAGTACCGCGGCGCGACTGGGAGTACGGCTACCGCGCGGCCACCTCCTCCGCCTGCGGCCCCACCTCGACGATCTCTTCCATCGGAAGTTCTCGGACGTGGAAGTCGAAGATTCGGTTGTCGCTGGGGCTCCAACGACGCAGGACGATGCGCGCGACCTTCCCCTCGGGGCGCGCATGCAGCGCCGACCGCAGCGCCTCGAGACTCGCGTAGCCAACGCCGTCGATGCTCTCGATGCGATCTCCAGGGCTGAGTCCCTGAGCCTCGGCGGCGGAACCCGGCATCACGAACTCCACCCTCAACGGCTGCCGTTCCACGAATACCGCTCCGTCGTCCCACAGGAACGAACTGATGAGTGCGCCATCCATGCCGAGGCCCCGACGCTCCAGCACGGGTTCCGCCATGGCCGGCGCGATCTGAAGCGCGATCGACTTGCCATTGCGCAGCACCGAGAGGCGCGCAGATCCGCGGCAACCTCGAAGCGCCGTGACCAGTTTCGAGTAGGTCTGAACCTCGCCGACCCCTTCGACTGACTCGATACGATCTCCCGACTGCAGCGGCCAGCGCACCGGATCTGAGGTCGCCCCGACTTCCATCGTGTGGCTGCCCTGATCATTCCGTAGCAGGGTGAATTCGAACAATGTCGGGACCGGGGACTCCCCGGCCTTCAAGAGCTTGATGATTCGAAGGACGTCCTTCAGCGGAGTCGCGAAGTTCATACGATCGGACTTGTCGGTATCGAATCCGGCCGTCGCGATCCCGATGACGCGACCACTTCGCAGCGAGATCACCGGCCCCCCGGAGTTGCCATGGTCGACGGTCGCGTCGATCTGGAGCAGGTCGGGTCCGGCCTGATCCGTGACGTTCGAGACGATGCCGCGCGTGCCGGTGAAGTGCATGCCGAGCGGATGGCCGAAGGCGCCGACCGTCTCACCGACCGCGACCTCGTCGCGGGTCTCCAGGATCGCGGGCCGGCGTCCAGTCGGAATGTGCTCGACCTGGAGCACCGCCACATCGGTGAACGAATCCACATAGATCTTCTTCGCGGGCTGGAATTCGCCATCCGCGAAGGCGACCTCGACTTCCGAGGGAGACTCTCCGACGACGTGAGCGTTGGTCAGAAGCCACCGCCGCTCCGCATCCACCAGGAATCCGGCCCCGAAGAACGAGCCCAGCTTGTCCGCCCCGAACGGGGCCTCGATCCGCGTCCGGATTCGAACCGTGTAGCCGCGCGCGTCTCTGAAGACCGATTGAGCCTGGGCATCCGTGCCTCCGATTCGCGGTGCGGCTTCGGGCGCGCCGATGCTCAGCGCCGTGAGGCCTGCCACCAGGACCAGAATTCGCGTCTGCCAGTTCGATCCTCTCGACATGTGCGACTGCCCTCCGTTCGGCTGGGTCTGCGTCCGCCGCCGTCGGCTCGGACGTTCACTTCGTTCGCCACGAATCGCGGCGAAGCGTGCCGCCTGAGCGCAAGCGGCGTTCCAGCGGCGTCGGCTGCGGCACCAATGCGCCAATCGCATGCCGTTCAGCGAGATCGATCCCGGATCGAAGCTGGGGGATTTGGCACCCCGGCTTGCAGATCGGGAGTCTCGCGATTCGATCGTGCAGAACCCGAGCTCGTAGGACTACTTCGCTCCGCGTCCGAGGCGCGAAAGCAGCACCGCCACGCGCCGTGCCTGCGAGCCCAGCGTGCGCAGATCCGCGACCTCGCCGACCGTGTGCCCGCCGTCACCCATCAGACCGATGCCGTCGAGCGCCATCTCCACGCGACCCTCGCAGAACGAGATGTCGGCAGCCCCGGCGCGCGCGGGATCCACCGCGGCAACGGGACCGTGGCCCAGGTCGCGACTCGCCTGGTCGTACATCGCCAGCAATCTGCGATTGCCTTCGCTCGGCGCCAGCGGCGGATAGCCGTCCTCGAACTCGAGTGTTGCCGAGGCATGCGGCAGATTGCGCGCAGCGACGCGCCGCATGGCGGCGCGCGCCGCTTCGCGCTGTTCGAGTGACAGCGCTCGCAGGTCGCCGGCCACCACCGTACTCTCGGCCACCACGTTGGTCTTGCCGAACGCGCCGCCGCCGCCCGCGGCCTCGTCGTAGTGGGCACGCGTACCGCCGAGCACCACCCCCGGGTTGAAGGTGAGCAGCGCCTCACCGGCGAGCGAGTCCCGCCACGCATTCAGAATGCGCGCGGCTTCGAAGATCGAGCCGTAGCCGACATCGGCGCGAAAGATCTGCGACGAGTGGTAGGGCTTGCCGGTGGTTCGCAGCACCCACCCGCCCGAGCTGCGTCGCGACACCACCGCGGTACGCGGATCGCCGGCGCCGTCCTCGAAGCCGAGCGCGACATCGGCCGCATCGGCCGCCGCGATCAGGTCGCGGCGCGCGAGTGCCAGCGGTTCACCGGAGCGTTCCTCGTCGCCGCACAGGAACACGGTGCAGTCGAGTCGCTCGAGCTCGCCTGCGGCCTCGAGCGCCTGAAGCGCGAGCCACATCACGACGATCCCGCCCTTCATGTCGATTGCGCCGGGGCCGCTCGCCGTCGAATCGGTGAGGCGCTCGAAACGTTGGAATGGGCTGTCGCGCTCGAACACGGTGTCGAGATGTCCGATCAACAGCACGTGCAGTCGTTTCGCGTTCGCGCCACCCGCGCGCCCGACGCGTGTGGCGACCAGATGCCCGGCGCGTCCCCATGCCGCGCCGTCGATCCAGCGGATCCGAAAGCCGAGCGCTTCGAAAGCGGGCGTGAATGCGCGTCCCACGCTTCGAACCCCGTCTGGATTGAGCGTTCCGCTGTTCATGTTCACGGTGCGTTCGAGCAGCGTGAGGCCGGCGGGCACCGAGGCGTCGACGCGCGCTGCGATCGCGCGCTCGCGAGCACTCACGCCCGCGGCGACCGAAGGCGCGGCGCCGAGGAAGGCGAGCGTCAGCGCAAGGAGCGCGCGCAGGCTACATGCGCCGGATGATCTGATAGCGCACCGGATCAGTGAGAAACTCGGCCTTGGTGGACTCGCTCTCGAAGAAGTACGGACCACCGAACCAGTAAGCGGCGGGCGATCGACTCGACGGCACGAATCGGCGCGTGGTGATGGGGTCCCTCACCACACCGGCCCACAGCTCGGGCGTGCGCATGAAGCGCCGTAGCGTCGCGGCACTCGCGAACCGATAGACCTCGCCGTTCACGCGATACTGCAACGAGTCCTCCAGCGAACCCAGACGTCTCGGATCGATCGGGTCCCACAACACCCGGCTCAGATGATAGAGCGCCCAGTCGGCGTCGACGATCGGTCCCAACGGGACCGGAATCGGTTCTCAAGTGAAGCGGTTCGAGGGCTGACCGGCAAGGGCGTCGAGCGTCGACGGCGCGGAGAGTCGCGCGCCCAACTCGTCGGCGGGGCCGGCGCCGATGGCGGCCAGCCCGACGAGTGTGAGGAGCAGAGGAACCCACCAGCGCGAGACCATGGTTCCCAGTAGACGCACGAGCCGCTCGAGCGGTTGGAAGCGTTCCGGGGCGCCGGTCACAACCTGCCAGCCGGCTCGTTAGCTTCCGGGGAGCGGATCCACGCTCTCGATGAGCGAGGCCGCCAGCAGCCGGTCGATCGCACCGCGCGCCTCTCGCAGCGTGAGATCACACGCCGCGAGGGTCTCCGCGATGTCGGCGAGGCAGGTTCGCCCCGAGACCAGATCCTCGAGCACGATGCCGTCCGAGGTCCGCAGCTTGAACGGTTCGGCCCACGCGGTCTTTGCGCCGTCGAGCGCTTCACGAGGATTCGAGGCATCCTGTGCCAGCTTCAAGACACGAGAATAGTCATCGAACGCCGAGCGGCCCGCCTCGGTCACCCGGAAGCGATGCCGCGGCTTCCAGGGAACCACTCGTTCGGGATGTCTCCAGTCGTAGCTCAGCATGGGCTCCTGTGCCGGAGGGCTGGTGCGTGGCGAGGCCGGCGGCGCGCCGCACGCTGAATGTCGCGGGTCACCGCATCGCCACTGTAGCCGCTCGTCGTCATGTCGCAAAGCCGATCGGTGTGCGCGGCTCGCCCGCTCGCGAGCGCATTGTCATCGCTGAGAGCCGATGCGACAGTGCCACGCATGACTGAGAACTTGCGCCGCTTCGCTCGCTGGCTGCACTTGCGGTGGCCGGCCGGCACCGTCGAACCGCTGCCCGAGGTGGGGCTCGACGGCTCGACTGCGGTGCCGGGCCTCTACGTGGCGGGTGATCTCACCGGCGTGCCGCTGCTCAAGTTCGCGCTCGATTCGGGAGCGCGAGTGGCGCGCACGATCGCGAACGACCCGCTCATGCGCGCGCGCTCGAATGACGCGTCGGTTCCCGATCTGCTGGTGATCGGCGCCGGCGTTTCCGGGTTGGCGGCAGCGGCCGAAGCGCAGGCGCTGGGGCTCTCGTATCGCGTGATCGAAGCTGCCGAGCCGCTCGCGACGCTGATCGATTTTCCGCGCGCCAAACCGATCTTCACCTACCCGCACGGCTGGCAGCCCGCAGGGGCCGTGCAGGTCGGCGCGAAAATCAAGGAGGCGCTCGTCGACGAGCTGCGCTCGCAGACCGAGGCGCTGGGAATCGTCACCACGCCAGGCCGCGTGACGCGCGTGAGCCGCGACGGCGACCGAATGACCGCGCACATGGCCGACGGCGAAACGGTACACGCACGTCGCGTGCTGGTCGCGATCGGACGGAGCGGCGAGTTTCGTCCGCTCGAGTCGGCACCGGTTTCGAGCGGCAAGGTCTTCCATCGGCTCCACGACCCGAACGACCACCGCGGCCTCGACGTGCTGGTGGTCGGCGGCGGCGACTCGGCGCTCGAGAGCGCGATCGCGCTGGCCGAGTGCGGCGCGCGCGTCACGCTCTCCTATCGAAAGCAGTCGTTCGCGCGCCCCAAGCGCGAGAACCTCGCGCGTCTCGAATCACTCGCGCGCGAAGGCCGGCTCCAACTGGCGCTCGGCTCGACCGTGAGCGAAGTGCGCGCAGACGAGGTGGTACTGAAGAACCGCGATGGCGAGTCCACCACGATCCCGAATCACGTGGTGTTCGCCATGCTCGGCCGCGCGGCGCCGCTCGAGTTCTTCCGCCGATCGGGCGTCCCGATCGCAGGCGAGATGACGCCGCGGCGCTGGGCCGCGATGGGCGCGTTCGTGCTGTTCTGCGCGTGGCTCTACAACTGGAAGTCGGGCGGATGGTTCTCGGAGCTTTGGTACCAGCGCCACTGGTTCCCCACCAATCTTCCCGAGTTGCTGGCGCGAGCCGGTGGAGCGATCACGACCGCCGCCGCAGATCCCGGCACCCTGCTCGGTACGCTGGCGATCAGCGCTTCGGGGCCCTCGTTCTGGTACACGCTTGCCTACTCGACGGTCGTCACGGTGTTCGGCATTCAGCGCATCCAGCGGCGGCGCACGCCCTACATCACGGCGCAGACGCTCACCCTGATCGCCGTTCAAGTGGTTCCGCTGTTCCTGCTGCCCGAAGTAATCCTGCCGCTCATGGATCGCCACGGCTGGCTGCCGCGAACACTCGCTGACGCATTGTTCCCGGTTGTCACCTACGGTCATGGTCGCGAGTTCTGGCGCGCCTACGGGCTGATCCTCGCGTGGCCGCTCAACGTCTACAACATCTTCACGCACGAACCGCTGTGGGCGTGGATCGCGATCGGCGGGCTGCAGACGCTGGTGCTGATCCCGCTCGGCATCTACTTCTTCGGCAAAGGCGTCTACTGCGGCTGGATCTGTTCGTGCGGCGCACTGGCCGAAACGCTCGGTGATACACATCGTCACAAGATGCCGCACGGTCCGGGTTGGAATCGCCTCAACCTCGCGGGTCAGGGCATCCTCGCAATCGCCCTCGCGTTGCTGGTGCTGCGCATCGTGGGCTGGATACTGCCCGACGGCAACGCGATCGATCGCGTCTTCGACCCGGTGCTCAAGGAACGCTACAAGTGGCTGGTCGATGTGTTTCTCGCCGGTGTCGTCGGCTACGGCGTGTACTTCTGGTACTCGGGACGCTTCTGGTGCCGGTTCTTCTGCCCGCTCGCCGCACTCATGCACATCTACGCACGCTTCAGCCGCTTCGCGATCGTCGCCGACAAGAAGAAGTGCATCTCATGCAATGTGTGCACTTCGGTGTGTCACCAGGGCATCGACGTGATGAGCTTCGCGAATCAGGGCGCGCCCATGCAGGACCCCCAGTGCGTGCGCTGTTCGGCGTGCGTGCAGAGCTGCCCGACCGGCGTGCTGACGTTCGGACAGGTGCGCAGGGACGGCAGCCTGATCTCGATCGACTCGCTGCTGGCGTCGCCGGTCCAGATGCGCGAGCGCGACTAGGGGGCGAGGCGCTTCTCGAGTCGCGGCACGTCGAGCGTCACCGCCGGAGTCCTGGGATCCATGCGCTCGAGCGCGTCGGCCACGATCTGTGAGATCGCCAGGTCTCGGTACCACTTGCGATCCGCTGGGATCACATACCACGGAGCCCACGCCGTGTTGCAGCGCGCCAGCGCATCGGAGTAGGCGGCGCGGAACTCGCTCCAGCGCTCGCGATCCTCGAGGTCGCCCTCACGGAACTTCCAGTGCTTCTCGGGATCGTGGACGCGCGCGAGCAGGCGCTCGCGCTGCTCCTCGCGCGAGATGTGCAGAAAGAACTTGAGCACCGTGGTGCCGCGCTCGGCGAGCTCGTGCTCGAACGCATTGATCGCGTCATAGCGGCGCGACCACACCGCGCGCGGCACCAGTTCCTTCACTCGCACCACCAGCACGTCCTCGTAGTGCGAACGATTGAAGATCGCGACCTCACCCGCCGCCGGCACCACCTGATGAATGCGCCACAGGAAGTCGTGCGAGCGCTCGACTTCGCTCGGCACTCCGAAGGCGTACGCATAGCATCCGAGGGGGTTGAACGCGGTCAACGCATGACGGATCGCGCCGTCCTTGCCCGAGGTGTCCATGCCCTGCAGCACCACCAGCAGCGATCGGCGGCTCTCGGCGTGGAGCCGGTTCTGCAGCAGCTCGAGGCGCGCACGATTCGCCTCGAGCAGCGCGCCCGCTCGCTTCTTGTCGTCGCAGCCCGGCGTGTCGTCGCTCTTGCGTCCCGCGAGCGGCGCACCCTTCGGTCGCACGCGCAGCGCCCGCTCGAGTTCCGCTCCGAGCCGCTTGACGCTCACTTCACTTCCATCAGCTCGACGTCGAACAGCAGCGTTGCATTGGGCGGGATTCCGGCCGGATGACCGCGGTCCCCATAGGCGAGCGCCGCCGGCACCGTGAGCAATCGGCGACCGCCGACCCGCATGCCCACCAGACCCTCGTCCCAGCCCTGGATGACCTTTCCGGCTCCGAGGATGAACGCGTACGGCTGACCGCCCCTGCGTGAGGTGTCGAACTCGCGGCCGTCCGGGTAGGTGCCGGTGTAGTGCACCGCGATCTGCTTGCCGGTGAGGGCTTCGGCGCCCTGACCGATCACCAGGTCCTGCAGCCTGATTCCGTTCGGCATCATGATCACCTCTCCGGCGGCACCCGCGGTGGAAGGTGAAGTCGGCGAGGCATCGCCGGCGGGCGTCTGAGCGGACGCACCAGTGGACGTTGAGCTGCCAGAGGATTTCGGCCGGTTGCAACCGAGCAGCGCGAGCGACAACGCGAGCACACTGAGAACGATCGAGGTCTTCATGGTGGCGGACGCTGCCACAACCGCCCGAGTTCGGGCAAGTGTCGGCGATCGGTCGTGTGATAGCCTTTTCGCCCCTCATGCGCCCCCTTCGATCCACTTCCCTGCTGCTGCTCGTCGTGCTCGCCGTTACCGCGGCCACCGCTCCCGAAGCCGCGCCGGACGTCGACGATCTGCGGCTCGAAAACTTCGCGGTTTCGGCCGACGACTCGGCGACCGCGGACTTCGAGAATCGACGCCACCGGCACACCGCCGATGCGCTGGGTCGGCTGGTCGCCGCCCTTCCACGCCTGCGCGTGGCTCGTGAGCGTCGACTCGACTTGCCGGCCGCCGCGATCGAGCTGGATGCCGACGGCCGCCCGATCCGGGTCACCTATCCGTTCGAGCGGGATTTCCCGGCCGGCCCCGGCGGTCCCCGCACCGCTTCGACGCATCGCTCGGTGGATCTTCTGGTCGGCCCGCTATTCGGCTACGAGCTCGGGCGCCTTTACGATCCTTCGCTCGTGAGCCTGACCGTCGAGCCGCGCCTGGTGCTCAATCCGTGGCCGGGTGCACGCCTGCGCGCGAGCCTTCGCATTCCGGTCACCAACGACTTCGGCTTCGACTTCGTGCACCCGGACGCAGACGAACTGCGTCCCGGACCTTCGGGACTGGAACAGTTCGGGTGGATCCGGGGAGTCGGGCTCGCGTCGATCACGGGCGGAATCTTCGACGACAATCGCTACGGGTTCTCGTTCGGAGTCGCCCGACCGATCGCGCAGGGCACGGTGCTGTTCGACGCCCAGGCCGACTACTCGGGATTCCTCGCGTTCGAGCCGGACGGAATCTCGTATTCCCGTCCCGGGCTGTGGACGGGCTTCGCGGGGGTCACTGTTCACCCCCCGGGGCTCGATGTCGCGGTGCGGATGCGCGTCGCGCAGTTCGTCTACAACGATCGCGGCGTGGAGTTCGAGATCCAGCGCCCGTTCGGGGATCTCGATGTCGCGCTGTTCACGACCTTCGCTGAGGACATTCGAATCACCGGACTGCGGCTCGGGATCCCGGTGCCACCGCTGACACGTCCGACGCGAGCGCCGGTGCGCGTGCTCCCGGTCGCGAGCTTCGACATCGACTACCGCGACGAGGCAGCGCCGCTCGGGGTGTTCATGGGCGGCGTGGCGTCGCGAGAGCGCTATCTCGAGGACCTCGCACTGTCGACCCTGCAGGCGAACGAGCCGCGCCGCGCCGCCGCGTTCGAAGGGCGCCCGGCACCACGACCGCGGCGCTCCGGTCACCCGGCCTCGTTCGTCGGGACGACCGGCTTCATCGTGACCCCCAGCGCCACCGTCATCGGGCAGCGGAACATCGAAGTCGGCTATGGAAATCTGAGCCAGGGCGCATCGTGGGACGGTCGGGACGCGTTCCCGAATGAGGTGTGGTACGCCACGATCGGGTTCCTGCCCCGGGTCGAGCTGGGGCTTCGCTGGACGGTCATTCCGGGCCTGCGGCCGTTCGAGGACCTGGCCCCGGATTCTCGCTACACCGATGCAGACCGCATGAGCAGTGCGAGGCTGCAACTTCTGAGATCGCGCGGCTGGATCCCCGACGTCTCGATCGGGATCGAAGACGCCTTCGGAACCCGGCGATTCCACTCGACCTATGCGGTCGCGGGGTGGTCGGGCGACATTCGGCCGTTGCGGTGGAGCCTCTCGACCGGCTATGCTCCCCGGGCTTTCGACGCTACTCGGCACACGCTCGACGGGGCTTTTGGAGCCGCTGAAGTCTCGATCAGTTCCCTCGCGAGCGTCGCCATCGAACACGATTCCGAGCGCTGGAATTTCGGAGTCGGCCTCACCCCGTGGGGTGTGATTCGGTTGCGTGCCGCGTGGCTCGACCTCGAACAACCGGCCCTGGGACTCGGATTGGTCTGGGGCTTCTGACGACTCGCATCGGCGCCGCACGGATTCGCGCGCACGATTCCCCGCACGGATGCTGCAGCTTTCAAGAACGGCCGCCCCTTGCTGCCGTCGCGTGGAGATCGCCGATGTCGCATCTCGCTCCAGCTTCCTTCTCGTCGCGCGTCGTCCGGCGGATCGTGCTGCTCGTCGCGCTCGGCGCGGTCGCAGCAGTGCTCGCCCCCTGCAAGCTCATCGAAGACCAGATGACGGACTCCGAATTCTGGCGTGGCCGCAACGGCGAGTGCCTCGAGGCCTGCGCGCAGTCCGTCCAGGACTCCCTCGACGTCGAGAACTGGTGGCACGTCGAGAACATGGAAAACTGCGGTGACAAGCGGCAGTGCAAGCGCGACGAGCGCGAGCGTCACCGGATCGCCCTCCTGCGCATCAAGGACTGGGGCCGGCAGTGCCGTCAGAACTGCCATCACCAGGGCGGCGGACACGGCGGCGGCAACTAGTTCGCAACGATTTGCGAGACGAATTCCCCCATGGGGGCTGCGGCCACGCCGCGGCCCCCCGTCTCGTTGACGGCCTGATGGCGAGGGGCTAGGGTCCGCGCCCGGGCCGGTTGCTCGTGGCCAACGGAGGACGGAACCCCACCATGTCCGAGAGCACGCGCGTGGTCGCCCACATGAACGATGGGCGCATCCTCAAAGGAACGACGCAGGATTTCTTTCCCAACCGCGTCACGTTTCATCTCCTGCCGCGCGATGGAGCGGCCGCGATCGAACTCCGCTGCAAGCACATGAAGGCGATGTTCTTCGTGAAGGAATTCGACGGCAATCCGACCCGCCGTGACATCCCGGGCTTCGTCGCGGCGCCGCCGGAATCCAGCCAGGGCAAGAAGATCGCAGTGCGTTTCAAGGACGGCGAGCTGCTGTGCGGCTACTCGCTGTCCTACCTGCCCGACCGCGAAGGCTTCTTCATGTTTCCGGCCGATGCGCTGAGCAACAACAAGCGCATCTACGTGGTGGCGGGTTCCGCGAGCGAGATCAAGGCCGGACCGGCCGCCGACGCGCTCGCGCAGCGAGTGCTTGAGGAGCGCGGACCCACGGGCTGAGCCCCGCCGGGCTTGCGCCACGCGGTCGCCGTGCCGTAACTTCCTCGCCCGCTGGCGCGGAGCCCCGCAGAGGCGTTCCGCTCGATCTCACGCCCACGAGGACTCCATGACTTCCTTCAAACACCGCCTGCGTCGTAAGAAAGCCAAGACCACTCAAAAGCTTCGGAAGGCCAAGGCCCGCGCCGCCAAGAAGGCTCGCCGCTAAGCCACCGGGGCAGCCTCAGCTCAGATCGACGTACTTCAAGTCGATGGGGCCGAACAATCCGCCCCCCTGACCGCCGAAGCGTTCATCGCCACGCCGCAGATGTTCCGCAGCGATGTCGAGGATCGGCACCGAGAGATCGCTCACCGCCGCGATCTTCGAAGTGGTCGGCAGCGTGAAGCGCTCGCCCGCCAGATAGTCTTCGAACTCGTCGAGCGTCCATGCGAACAACGCGTCGACCTCCCACACCAGGCGCACTTCCTTGCCACGGTGCAGATCTGGTGGATCGTCGGGACCGCACGGCTCGAGCGTGCCGACCGCGCAGCAGTCGCAGCCGAACCAGAAATCCAGCTCGCCCGTGAGCCTCAGGTTGGTGCTGATCCGCCCTTCGGTCGGCGCGTCCTTCCACACGTTCGTCAGCAGCTCGCTCACCGCGAACAGATAGCGCAGCAGCGCCATCGGATCGTCGCTCGCCGCACCGCGGATTCCGGTCGCGAGCACGCGCAGATTGCGGATCGCTTCGAGCCGTACCCACGGCGAGCGACGATTGCTCAGCGCGGACAGGTTCTTGAGGCTGCCCTCGAGGCGCTCGCGGACCAGCGCGAGCAGCTCGGCGAACGTGCCGTTGCCCTTGTCCAGGAACTCGACGGAGCGACGCATCGCCTGATTGAGGGGCAGATACGAGGCTCGCAACGTGCCCCAGTCTTCGGTGAGTCGTTGTTTGGCGATGACATCCCAATCAGCCATCGATGCGATCCCCGCAGGTTGATGAGCAGGCGGGCCACGGCGGCCGTGCGTGCGGTGGGCAGCATAACAAGCGGCTTTACGGCCTCCAAGCGAGGCTAGGGCACGTCGACGTGCATTCGGGTTCCGGCGGCACTCGAGGCGCGAGCGGCATCGAGCACGCGCTGCACCGCCACCGCATCGTCGAAGTCGGGGCTCATCGGTTCGTGGTGCGCGATCGCCCGGTGCAGTCGGTCGACCAGCACTCCGAACGGGGCGACGAGTGCGGGGTCTCCGCTGCGCGGCTCGAGTTGCAGGTGTGTCGGAATCTCGACCGCCTCCGGCTCGTGTCCCGCCACGATGCGCCACAGCGCGTAGCCCGACTCGTCCCAACGCAGCGCCGCGTCGGAGCCATGCACTTCGAAACGTTCCCATCGATAGGGCGACGACGCGCTGATGTCGAGCACCGCGTGAGCGCCCCCCTCCCACTCGAGCAGAATCGTGAATGCGTCATCCGCCGTGGCTCGGAGGCTCCGCGGGTCGTCGGCGGTCGGACCGCGCAGCGGTTGCTCGATTCGCACCGAGCCGAGCACCGAGCGCGGCTCGCCGAGCAGGGTGCGCAGCAGGTCGACGTGGTGCGAGCCG
>JABFRW010000119.1 GCA_013140805.1 Candidatus Eisenbacteria bacterium | reverse complement strand
GGATTGCCCGCGACTCCGCCGGCAGGCACTGCGGCTCCGGCTCCGTCGGGCGCCGCGGGCAATCCCGCGCCTGCACCTGCGGGCGGCGGTCGCTGATCGAATCCTTCCGGGCTCTCCGGAGCCCGCACGAAACAAGAGTGCCCGGGTGGTGGAATTGGTAGACACGCACGTTTGAGGGGCGTGTGGGGAAACCCATGCGAGTTCAAATCTCGCCCCGGGCACCACTCCAAGCGAAGAGCCACGCGAGTCTGCCGCGTGGCTCTCGTCGTTTCGGCACGGACGCAGCCGTGGGGGCCGAATGCGGAGCTAGAACAACTCCTGTACGTAGCTCTCGAGCGTCTCGCGATCGATGTAGCCGACCACGCGCCGCACGATCTGGCCCTGACGATTGACGAAGAACGTGGTCGGAATCTGGCGAATCGGCCCGTACTGATCGAGCAGCCGCTCGTTCGCCATCGCGAGCGGGAAGTGCACGCCGAGCTTCTGACCGAACGCCTTGACGCGCAGCGCGGGCTCTTCGTCGACCGAGAATCCCAGCACCAGCAGTCCCCTGGCTTCGTACTCGAGGTGCACGGCGTCAAGGTGCCGCATGCTGGCGCGACACGGGCCACACCACGTCGCCCAGAAGTCAATGACCATCGGGCGACCCTTCAAGTCACTGGACTTCAGGGTTTTACCATCGAGTGTTCGAGCGGTGAACGAGGGCGCGATCGCCGGTGTGTCGGTGGCGGCGTGGACCGGAATCGAGCCGCTGAGCAGACAGGTGGCGGCGACGGTGAACAACAGCAGGCGGTGCACGCGATGAACCTCCCGGTCGAAACTCCAATCCAGCGATTCGATTCGGATGCTATCGCGCATGGCGTCGCGATGGCAGGGGGATGCGCGCATCTTTGCAGGCCCTTGACCGTGCGCGCGAAGTCTCACGCAACGGTTGAGAGCGGCGAGAACGCTGTGCTAGCGTGCCACAACTCCCCTTGCGCACCGGCGCACCTCGTCGCGACCCACGGATCCGGGTCGGCGTTCGGCTGAACATCCCACGGAAGGTGGCGCCATGCCCCTCGCTCTGACCCTCTTGCAGGCGGGCCCCGGGCTTCACGCTTCGGTGCCGAGTCTGATTCTCCAGTCCGGCCCGTTCGGCAAATTCATTCTGCTCGTGCTGCTCGCGATGTCGGTGTACTGCTGGGCGATCATCTGGAGTCGCCACCGTCACTACTCGAGGGTCGAGCAGGCGGATCGCGCGTTCCTGATCGCGTTTCGCCGCGTGCCGCCCGGCACCGATGCGAGACTGCTGTCCGAGCAGTATCCGCACAGCCTGCTGGCGCACGTCGCGCGCGCGGGGCAGCGTGCACTCGGTCAGCATCCGCTCGAGGGCGGCGCGCGCGATCTCGCGTACACGATCGTCCAGCACTCGATGGAGCGTGCTTCGAGTGACGAGCTGTCGCGCCTCGAGCGTGGCGTCGGATTTCTGGGCACCACCGGCAGCGTCTCGCCGTTCATCGGGCTCACCGGAACGGTGTGGGGCGTGATGACGGCGTTCCTCGCGATCGGCACGCAGGGCTCGGCATCGCTCGCGGTCGTTGCGCCCGGCATCGCCGAGGCGCTCATCACGACGGTGGCCGGCATCGCCGCCGCGATTCCCGCCGTGGTCGCGTACAACTCGCTGCTCGGGCGGTTGCGCGATCTGCAAAACGGCGCCGCCCAGTTCGGGGTCGAGTTCCTCGAGCATCGCCTCGGCGGGACACGCGCATGAGAGTCGAATCTGCGCGTCGGCCGATGTCGGAGATCAATGTGACCCCGCTGGTCGACGTGGTGCTGGTGCTGCTCGTGATCTTCATGTTGACCGCGCCGCTCCTGCAGTCGGGACTCGAGGTCGAGCTTCCGAAGCTCGCGGCGCGCGGACTCGAGCTGCGCGAGGGCCTGGTGGTGAGCCTGCGTGCGGATCGCGGCATCGCGGTCGGTGACCAGATCGTGGCGACCGCCGACCTCGAGCGCGCCCTCGCATCGGCCGGTGCGGCGGGGCGACCGGTGTACCTCAAGGCAGATGCACGGGTTCCGTACGGGCAGGTGGTCGAGCTGATCGCCCGCATCCGGCGCGCCGGCGTCTCGAACCTGGGGCTCGTCACCGCCCCGGGCGGCCCGGAACGGAGCCGTTGAAGTGCGTGGACCACTCGTGACCTCGCTGGTCGTCCACGTGGTACTGCTCGCGGTGCTGTTCGTGACGCGTCCCGCGACCTCGATCGCGTTGCCAGGCGGCGATGCGGTCCCGGTCACGCTCATCGATCCCGCAGCGCTGCGCTCGATGGCACCGGCCGTCGCGCCTCCGCCGGTCGCGCCGGTCCGAGAGCCCGTGCCCGAAGAGGACGGTGTTCGCATCGAGCGCGAGCGCCCGAAGCCGAAGCCCGAACCGCCGCGCGAAACGCCGCCCAAACCCAGGCCTGATCCGCGTGAGACACCCGCGCGCGATTCTTCGCTGCCGACCGAGACGCCGCCCTCGCCGGCTCCAGCGGGGCTGGCGCTTCCGAGTGCTGCAGTCGGCACCAGCGGGTTGCGCGGCGACCTCGGCGTCGACGCGAGCGAGTTCCCCTTTTCTTACTACCTCGCACTGGTGCGCGACCGGGTGGCGGCGCGCTGGTCGCCGCCTGCCGGCATCGTCACCGACGGTCGCACGGTGCGTGTGGTCGTGCGTTTTCGAATCGGGCGCGACGGACGCGTGAGTGCAGCACAGATCGAAGGTGCCAGCGGTGTGGAGGCGTTCGATCGCTCGGCACTGCGCGCGATCACGCTCAGCGATCCCTTGCCGCCTCTGCCGGTCGGCTATTCCGCGTCGCAGCTCGGCGTGCATTTTGGATTCGAGTGGGGGACTCCGTGACACGAATTTCGCTGCCCCGGCGGCTCGCGAGCTTTGCGCTGGTTGCGCTGGCACTCGCACTGCCGGCGCGCGCGCAGGCGCCGTCCGACGTGAAGATCGACATTCGCGGTACCGGTCAGAAGATCAAGCTGCGCTTGATGCCGCTCGAAGCGACGGGCGATCGGACCAGCCGCGCCGGCGCGACTCAGGCCGACGAAGTGCTCGGGCGCGATCTCGAATGGTCGGCGGTGTTCGACGTGCAGCGCGCGAGCGCCTCGGTGCCGGCGGGCTGGGAGCCGCAGGCGCGTGTCGCCGGGCGGCTCGAGCAGCACGGCAACCAGGTGGTGCTGCACGGCGAGGTGCTCGATCAACCCGCCGGTCGCGCGATCCTCAAGCAGGAGTGGCGAGGACCCGCGACCGAGTTGCGCCGGCTGGTGCACGAGTACGCGGATGAGATCGTGCGGCAGTTCACCGGCGAGCCGGGGGTCGCGAATTCGCGCATCGCGTTCATTTCGCATAAGGGGAACGAGAAGGAACTGTGGGTCATGGACGCGGACGGCTGGTATCAGCGGGCGCTCACGAGCGACCGCTCGATCGCGCAGTCACCGGCGTGGTCTCCCGAGGGCTCGCTGCTGGTGTTCACGTCCTACCGCTCCGGCCTCGGGCCACGGCTGTTCGTCACGCCCTCGAACGGTGGCAAGATCTATTCGGTCTCGGGACGTCCGGGGCTCAATACCAGCGGGACCTACAGTCCGGATGGTCGCGAGATCGCCTGCACGCTCAGCCAGGATGGCAACGCCGAGATCTACCGGCTCGACGCCCGTGGGGGCACGCCGACCCGGCTCACCAATCACCGGGCGATCGACACCTCGCCGAGCTGGTCGCCGACCGGCCGCGAGATCGCATTCACGTCGAATCGCGGCGGCGGCATGAGCGTGCACGTCATGGATCGCGACGGCGGCAGCGTGCGACGACTGACTTACGAACTCGGCAATACCGATTCGCCGGCCTGGTCGCCCAAGGGCGATCGCATCGCCTTCGTCTCGCGCACCGGCGGGGGATTCGACATCTACACCTGCCGTCCCGACGGGGGCGATCTACGGCTTGAGGTCGCGGGGCGGAGCAACGAGAATCCCCACTGGTCGCCCGATGGGCGGCATCTGGTGTTCGCATCCAATCGCGAGGGCACGTTCGCTCTCTTCATTTCACATCTCGACGGGTCGCCCGCACGGCGACTCGAAACGGGGGGCATGGTGGCCATGTCGCCCGCATGGTCTCCGCGCATGACGGCCGGGGGATCGTCGTCCGACGGCGCAAGCCGCGGTGACGCCCGAAAGTCGGCGCCCCAATCCGATGGAGGTACCCGATGACGTTTCGCTCCCGACACCTGACCGCGTGGCTCGCCTGCGCCGTGATCCTGTTCGTAACCGGTTGCGCCAAGAAGACGGCCCCTGTTCCGGCCGAGCCGCCGCCGGTTTCCACACCCACCGAGACGCCGCCCGTGCCTCCGACCACCACCGAGACGCCACCGACCACGACGCCGTCGCCCGGCGTGCGGGATGCCGATCTGAGTCCTGCCTTGTTCGACTACGACTCGGCGATGCTGCGCGAAGACGCTCGCACCGCGCTCGACGGCGCGGCCCGATTGCTGCGCGAACATCCCGAGGTGCGCATCGTGATCGAGGGCCACTGTGACGAACGCGGCACCGTGGAGTACAACCAGGCGCTCGGTCAGCAGCGCGCCGAAGTCGCGCGCGACTACCTGCAGCAGCAGGGCATCGCGGCGACGCGCCTGACGGTGCTGTCGTATGGCAAAGAGCGGCCGTTCGATGGCGGACACGACGAGTCGGCATGGCAGCAGAACCGCCGCGCCCACCTTCGAGTCGCGTCGTGATTCCAACCGCACCCGTGCGGTTCTCCCCGGCGAGTGCGCGGCGACGCGCGCTCGCCGCCTTGGTCGCCGTGATCGCGACTCTCGGAATGCTCCCCGGCTGCTACATGCCCCAGCTCATGCGCCTGCAGGGGGGGCTCGACAGCCTGCGCGCGGTGGTGGACACGGTGACGGTCCGCGACTCGTTGACGCTCGCCACGCTGCGCGAGCTGCGTCGGGAGCTCGCCGAGCAGCGCGACATCTTGCTCAGCACGCGCGCCACCGCGGGCAACACGACGCGCGAAATGTACGACCAGATGCAGCGGCTGCAGGACAAACTCGACGAGGTCATGACGCGCTTCACGCAGACCTCGGAGCGCGCGGCCGCGCGTGCGACCCCCGGCACCGACGTCAATCCCGCACAGCTCTTCGACCAGGCGACCCAGGATCTCACCCAGGGACGCTACGGCATGGCGCTGCAGGGCTTCCGGGAATACGTGCGGAAGTTCGCGACCACCGAGCTCGCGGACAATGCGCAGTACGGCGTGGGCGAGAGTTTCTTCGCGCTCGCGAATTTCGACAGCTCGGCCGCGGAGTACTCGCGCGTCACGAGCGGATGGCCGCAGGGCGACAAGGTGCCGGCCGCGCTCTACAAGCTCGCGCTCAGCAAGGAGAAGCTCGGAGATGCGGCAGGTGCACGCGCCACGTTCGAAGACCTGCTGAAGAGATTCCCGAACTCCGGCGAAGCCCAGCTCGCACGCGAGCGTGTGGGTGGCAACCGCCGGCGTTAGCGCCGCGCTCGCGATCGCAGTCGTCGGCGTCACCGTGTTCGCTCCGGTGCACGCCGCGATTCCGAGCGCGCCGGGCGGCGTGGCCGACAGCGCGGGGCTCGACGGGATTCCGATCCGTCGAGTCGAGGTCACGGCCCGCAATGTCTTCGACCCACTCCCGCACGGAGTGCTGCGTCCGATCGCGGGACTCGCGAATCATCTGCACATCCGGACGCGCGCCTCGACGATTCGCCGCGACCTGCTGTTCGCCGCCGGCGAGCGGTGGAACGAGCAGCGTGCTCGCGAGTCGCTGCGACTGCTGCGAGCGCGCCAGATCTTCGTTCCGGTCTCGCTGGTGAGGCAGCGCGTGAACGACTCGCTCGAAGTCCGCGTCGAGACGCGCGACATCTGGAGCACGGTGCTCGACTTCTCGCTCGAAAGCGGCGGCGGCAGCACCTCCGGCGAGTTCGGAGTCGCGGAGCGCAACCTGTTCGGGCGCGGCCAGTCGCTTGCGTTCTCGTATCGCGAAGACCCGCTGCGCGTCACTCGCTCGGTTTCGTTCTCGGATCCGGCGCTCGGCGGGACGCGCCTGCGGGTTTCGGCGTTCGCCCGCGACGAGAGCAACGGCTCGGGTCACGGACTCGAACTCGCGGTGCCGTTCTGGGCCGAGGACGCGAGGTGGACCGGCGGGGTGCGCTGGGAGCGCGGCACCACACTGGCACGCCTGTACCGCGACGACATCGAGACTGCGGTGTTCGATCGCCGCGATGAATCGACCGAGCTGTGGGGTGGACTCGGCGAGAGTCGCGGCGGCGTAGTGAGCCGGCTGATCGCCCGATTCCGTGCCCAGGATCGACGCTTCGGACCGACGCGCGTGGTGGCGCCGGTGGTCGATGAGGCGTTTCTCGGCGGCGAGGAGAACGAGCGCATCCGCCGGCTGTCGATCGAGGCGAGCTGGTGGCGGCCGCGCTTCGTCGAACGACGCGGCATCGAGCAGCTCAGCGGCATCGAGGACGTCGACCTTGGAACCCGGGTGGTGTTCGAGGCCGGGGTGTCGCCGCGCGGCCTGGGTGGCTCGCGCGACGAAGGCCTGGTCCGAATGTCCGCTGCCTCGGCCCTCAGTGCGGCCGGTGGCGCGTTTGCGCTCGGTCGCGCCGAGGCTTCGTGGCGGCCCGATCCGCGCGCCCGCGACGCCGTGCTTCGCCTTCGGCTTCGGGCGGTAGTGCCGGCCCACGAGCGCGGCGCGTTCGTGTTCGCGGCACTCGGAGTGCTCGGCTTCGACACGCCGCGCGATTTCCAGATCCTCCTCGGCGGGCTCGACGGCCTGCGTGCGTTCCCGGCCCAGGCGCTGGCCGGCACGCGGGTGTGGCGCTTCAACGCCGAACGGCGCTGGACGATGGCGCGCGACGCGTTCGGGATCGCGACCCTCGGAGCCGCGGTGTTCTACGACGCGGGTCACGCGTGGGGAGCGGGGTCCGGCGATGCCGGCTGGCACCACGACGCTGGACTCGGCGTGCGGATGGCACTGCCGGGTGCCTCGCCGAGCCAGATCGTTCGAGTGGATCTCGCGTGGCCGATCGAGCCGCTCGATCGAGGGCGGCGCGAGACCGTGCTGTCGTTCGGCTCGAGCCAGGCCTTCTGAGGAGGGGCGCATGACGATGCGATTCGGCTCGGCCGGAAATCCGCGCTCCGCGCCGCGCGCCGGCACCGACCATGGCATCCTCCGCGCGCACGCGCTCGGACTCCAGTGCCTCGAGATGGCGTGGGGCAATGGCGTGCGGATGGGAGAAGCCGCGATCGCGCGAGTCGCGGCCGCCGGGCGCGACACCGGCCTCGAGCTGACCGCGCACGCGCCGTACTACCTCAACCTGAGCGGGGAGCCCGAAGTCGTGCGCGCCAGCGAAGAGCGCCTGGTGGCCGCCGCGCGCCAGGCGTGGTGGTGCGGGGGACGCAGTGTGTGCTTCCATGCCGGCTACTACGGAACGCTCGGGCCGGCGCGCGCGTCTCGGCGCATCGTGTCGGCGCTCAAACGCATCACGAAGCGCCTGCGATCCGAGGGCATCACGCTCGATCTGCGGCCCGAACTGACGGGGCGCTCGAGTCAGGCCGGGACGCTGGAGGAAATCGTGCAGTGGAGCGCCGACATCGAGGGCGTGAAGCCCTGCATCGACTTCGCGCACCAGTACGCCCGCAGCGGCGGCGCGATCAATCGCTACGAGGACTTTCGAGCGATGCTCGACCTGGTGCGTGATCGGCTCGGAGCCACGTCGCTCGCGAGCATGCACGTGCACCTGTCGGGCATCGAGTATCGCGCGCACGGCGAGACCCGCCACCGCCCGCTGACGCAGTCGAAGTTTCGCTGGCGCGAGGTGCTGCGCGCGCTGCGAGACGCCGGAGCCGCCGGCTGGGTGATCGGCGAGAGTCCCGAGATCGAAGACGACGCGCTGCGCCTCCAGCGCGCCTATCGGAGGCTCGCTTGAATGCGCCGGTGGTCGTGATCGGGGCGGGGTGCATCGGCACGGCGATCGCCTACCACCTCGCGAAGCGCGGGGTGAAGGGGGTGGTGGTGCTGGAGCGCGAACCCTTCGCCGGCGCCGGCTCCACGTCGAAGGCGGCGGGCGGCATCCGCGCACAGTTCTCGACCCCCTTGAGCGTCCAGCTCTCGATGCGCTCGATCGATCACTTCGAGCGCTTCGCGGACGAGATGGGTACGGATCCGGTGTTCTTTCAGGTCGGCTATCTGTTCCTGCTCGCCGACGAAGTGCGCTGGCAGGCCTTTCAAGCGCAGGCACGCATGCAGCGCGATCTGGGCTTGCCGGTCGAGGTGCTCACGCCGGAGGCGGTGCAGGCGCGCATCCCGGAGCTGCGGATCGACGACCTGCTGGGAGCGACGTTTTGTCCGCGCGACGGGCTCGGCAACCCGCACGAGGTCACGCAGGCGTATGTCGCGCGCGCGCGCGATCTCGGCGCGCGCTTCGAATTCGGTCGCGCGGCGACCGGGCTGCGAATGAAGGGCGAACGCGTGGTGGGAGTGGAGACCGCCGCAGGGGCGATCGAAACGCCGTGGGTCGTGAACGCGGCGGGGCCCTATGCCGCGGAGATCGCGCGCTGGGCAGGTCTCGAGCTGCCGGTCCTGCCGGTGCGTCGCCACTGCTTCACCACCGAGCCGCTGCCGTTCGTGCGCGATGACTTGCCGATGATCGTCGACATGAAGTCGGGGGTCTACATGCACCGCGAGAGCGGAGGCCTGCTGCTGGGACTCGCGAACCGCGACGAGCCTCCGGGGTTCGACGTGAGCGTCAACTGGGACTTCCTGCCCGAGGTGGTCGAGCACGCGATCCATCGCGTGCCCGCGCTCGAAGCGGCGGAAGTGTCGAACGGCTGGGCCGGCCTCTACGAGACCACGCCCGATCACAACGCGATCCTCGGCGCGCCCGTTGGGCTCGAGGGGCTGCTGCTCGCGAACGGATTCAGCGGACATGGATTCATGCAGGCGCCCGCCACCGGCCAGCTGCTGGCGGAATGGATCGTCGACGGCCGCCCGAGCCTCGACCTGCACGCGCTGCGACTCGAACGCTTCGCCGAACATCAGGCGTTCGTCGAAACCAACGTGATCTGATGCTGCTCCAGAACCGCTTCACGCTCGGACCGTTCGAGACCAACGCGTATCTGCTGATCGACCGCGCGACGCGAGAGACTGCGGTGATCGACGTGGGATTCGACGCCGACCGGATCGCGCAGGCACTGGACGAAGCGGGCGTCGTGGTGCGCTACCTGCTCAACACGCACGCGCACTACGATCACATCGCTGCGATGCGAACGCTGCAGGCGCGCGTCGGCGGGACCTACTGGTTGCACCCTGCCGATCGGTTTCTCGCCGACGGCATCACCACGCAGGGAGCGGCGATGGGTCTGCCGGCCGCCGTGGCGCCCGATGAGATCCACGACCTCTTCGACGGCCAGACGTTGACGCTCGGCGCCAACACGTTGAGCGTGATCCATACCCCCGGGCACTCACCGGGCAGCGTCACGTTCCGGTGTCTGGACGATCTGTGGGTGGGCGACATACTTTTCGCGGGCTCGATCGGTCGCACCGATTTGCCCGGAGGTTCGTTCGAGACGCTGCGCAGTTCGATCCGTGGGCGACTGTTCCCGCTCGGCGACGCGCTGAGCGTGCATCCCGGACACGGCCCCAGCACCACGATCGGGGACGAACGCCGCACCAATGCGTTCGTCGGCGATGGTGCGGACCTCGCGTGAGCGACCGCGCGCAGGATTGGCCCGCGCGGCTCGCGCTGCACCCCAGCGCGTTCATCGCGCCGTCGGCGATCGTGACCGGCGAGGTCTCGCTCGGCGCGCGCGCCAGCGTGTGGTTCCACACCGTGGTGCGGGGCGACACCGCAGCGATCACGGTCGGCGACGAGACCAATCTTCAAGATGGCACCATCGTGCACGTCGATGCCGAGTGGCCGACGGTGCTGGGTGCGCGGGTGACGGTCGGCCATCGCGCGGTCGTGCACGGTTGCACGATCGGTGACGACTGCCTGATCGGCATGGGTGCGGTGGTGCTGTCGGGCGCCCGCATCGGCGCAGGTTCGCTGATCGGCGCGGGAGCGCTGGTGCGCGAAGGACAGGAGATCGCGGCCGGAAGCCTGGCCGTCGGTGCTCCCGCGCGCGTGGTCGGCCCCACGACGCCGACGCATCGGGAGGCGATGCGACGCGGGAACGCGCACTACGTGACGCTCTCTCGCAGCTACCTCAGGCGCGGCTTCGCGCGTCCGCATCCCGAGCCCGGCAGCGATCTGGGGACCGCGACGCCGTGGCGCGGGCCGGTGCTCGCTGCGGAATGGGACGCGCTGGTGACGCGCCTTGCCGAGGCACCGAAACGGGTCGAGTCGCTGCGCGCCCGCACGACGGAAACTCACCGTTGGACGAGTCCGCCGGGCCCGGATCGATGGAGCGCCGCCATGGTGCTGGCCCATCTGCGTGACGTCGACCGTGAGGTCTTTCGTCCTCGTGTCGAGCGGATGCTCACCGAGGTCGAGCCCGAAATCGAGAATCAGGACGCGGCCGCGTGGGCGGTCGAGCGCGGCTACGCAGCGACCGGGCCGTTCGCCGCCTTGAGCGCGTGGGGGCTCGAGCGCGAGGCGCTCGTCGCCCGTCTGTGGCCGCTGCGACGCGAGGCGCTCGGTCGGCTCGCGTGGCACTCGGTGCGCGGCCCGGTGACGCTCGGCGACATGGTGCGCAACTGGGTCGAGCACGATGCTTCCCATCTGCGGCAGCTCGCCGCGGCACTCGAGGGGCAGCCGTGATCCACGTCTTCGGCGATCCCGAACCGCCGGTACCGCGTTTGCTCTCCCAGCTCGCCCACCGCGGACATGTGCTGGGGCGACCCGATGGCGAACCGTCCGGCGCGACTTCCACGCTGGTGCTCACCGCACGCGCAGCGCTCGACGCGATGGCGCTGGCCGTGCTGCTCGGGGCGTGGCGCAAGACGCCTCGCGCACGGGTGCTGGTGATCAGCTCGATCGGCGCTCATCGCGACGCCAGGGTCGAACGACTGCGCCGGCTCTGGGAGCTCGAAGAGAACGTGCGAGCGACCCGGTTGCCGCTGCTCGTGCTGAGACTCGGGGCGCTGGTCGGTCCCGACAGTCCGCTGTGGCTGAGGCTCCGTAGCGGCGCAAGTCCGGGCCGGCAGGGTGCGGCGCTGGTGCAACCGGTCCTCGAGTCGGAGGTGGTCGACTCACTGGATCGGGCGCTGCGCGGAGCGGTTGCGTGGGAGGGATGGTTCGAACTGGTCGGACCCGAAGTGCTGACGCTCGCCGAGCTTTCGGAGCTCGCGAGCGCGCCCGGACCCGCGCGCGGGGCGGAGCGGGGCGAATGGGAGCCCGAGCTCGAGGAACTGGCGACGCTCAAGCTGGCGGAGAACCAGGCGTGGCGGAGTCACTTCGGGCTCGAAGTGCGACCGGTGAGTGCCGCGGC
>JABFRW010000118.1 GCA_013140805.1 Candidatus Eisenbacteria bacterium | reverse complement strand
CAGCGATACGAGTGCTTGACCGCGCCCCAGCTGCGCCGAGCGACCGGCGTGCCGTCGAGTGTCGAGATCGAAATCGTGAGGTAGTCGACGTCGTGCGGGAAGTGCACGTATTCGGCGTACCACCAGGCACCGAGGTCGTAGCTCTGACCTGCGGTCAGCGCCGGAATGGTGACCGAGGCACTCGCGGTCGCGCCGGGCACCGGTGTGCCGGATCCGTCGCCGAGTCCGAGCGCACCGCCGTTGAGATCGGGTTCGAGTGCCGAGTCGACATTGCGCGGGCCGACATGCAGCGTCGAGTAGTAGCCGCCCGCCGCGAGATCCCAGCCGCGCGCCGTCGGATTGCTGTCGAACAGTTCGAGCAGATCGATGCTCAGGCCGCTGGCATTGAAATGGAAGTAGGTCGTCGGGCTCAGGTCGCCGACGTAGCAGTTCTCGGAGTTCGAGAACTCGGGCGGCCCCGAGGTGTTGGCGGCGACCTGCGAAGTCGTCGCGAGTGAGACGTTGTCGATCAGCTGCTCGGTCCAGGTGAGTCCGAGCGCGTCGTCCTGCACCCACACGGCGGCGGTGAACTTGACCACGATCGGAGTGCTCGGCGCCGTGAACGTGATCGAAACCGGCAGCGCGCAGAACTGCCCTGCGGGGAACTTGCGCACCAGGACCTTGGGCGGCAGCAGCTCATCGGCGCTCGAGCGTCCGGGAGCCACGAAGGCCAGCGCGAGCAGCGAGACGACGAACCAACGGAACGCGCTCGGCATGAAGGCGACCTCCGGATGCTGGGTGTGGCTGAGCGCGCGAGGCAGGCCAGCCTGCAGGCGATGCTCCATCCGTGGGCACCTCAACGGTACGGGCGGGCCGCCGCGAGTGTCTACGGGGATTTCAGAGCGGGCCGAAGTTCGAATTTCTTCGGCCTTCATCTTCACAAACGCTTCGCTGCTCGCCACCGCACGAGAATTCTGCGTCCGGACACGGCCGCGGGCTCAGCCGCCGTACTTCGTGGCACCCGGCGGAGGCTCCTCGCCTCGAACCTTGGCAGGGTAAGTCCGTGCGGGATCGAGGGTTTGGGACCCGGTGGCGCTCCAGCTGATCTCGAACGTCTTGAGCAGCTGGCGGGCGGTGCGCGGGTCGAGCAGGGTGATCGCCGCGTTGCGGCTCGTGAAGAAATAGCTCGGGTCCCAGTTGCTGGTTCCGATCCACGAGGTGGTTGCGTCGACCACCAGGAACTTGGCGTGCTCCACGCGCGCGAACGGAATGTAGCCCCCGCTCCACCGCGACACCGTGGTGAGCTTGACCTCGACGTTCGGGACCTGCGCGAGGCGCTTGAGCGCCGGCAGTGACGAGGAGCCCATCATCCAGTCCGATGCGATGAGCCGCACTTTCACACCGCGCGCCGCGGCGCGGCGGATCGCCTGGTCGAGCGTCGTGTCCCGCGTGCCGTGCGCCTCGATGCCGTAGCTCAACACCTGCGCGACCACCTCGCGGCGCGCGCCATCGAGCAGCGCGACGAGGCGGTCGAGGTCCCAGAGCGTGCTGTCGGGCGAGAAGCGTCGCGGGCTCCAGCTCGGCCACGCGAGCACGGTATCGCCCGGCGCCTCGACGATGCGATACGGCACAGCACCCGTGCGGCTCACCCGGGCCGCCGCTGCGGTCGTCAGCGTGGTGTCGGGCGGAGTGCCGGGCACGCGCGAGACCGACCAGTCGAGCTCGAACAGCCGCGAGAAGTCGAGCGCCATGCGCAGATCGCGCACCTGCACTCCAATTTCGTGAATGTGCTTGAGAGCACGCCAGTCCAGGTTTTGACTCCCCACCACCACGATCGAACGATCCACCACGAAGAACTTGGCGTGCTGAACGCCGCCGAGCAGCCGGCGCGCATCGATCAGGCGTACCTCGAAACCCGTCACCGCCGCGAGCGAGTCGGCGGCGCGCGGATAGGTTCGATACATGCCGCCATCGAGCAGCAGCCTGACCCTGACGCCGCGAGCGACCGCACGCCCGAGTGCTGCGAGCACCTGATCGGTGGGCTCCCCCGGCCAGGTCGAGAGGTAGAAGTGCTCGAGGTCGATCGAGCGACGCGCCCCGTCGATCAGCTCGAGCCACGTGGTCAACGCGTCCGGAATCTCGGGGTTGCCGAGCGTCGTCTCGATCGGCCGGGTTTCGAGCAGCGACACGCGACGAGAAGGCGCGGGGGCCGCGGAAGCGGCGGAGCCCGAGGGAGTCGCGGCAAACGTCGGGAGCGCCAGCGCGAGGCTGGCCGCGAGCCACATGGCGTTACGGTCGGCGTGACGGAACACGGAGCCCTCCAGTCGGGAATTCCAGCCACTGTAGGCGCTTTCCGGCGGACTCGCATCCGTCGGAATCCGCTCGGCGCTGGTCGGCGGGGATTTGCGGCACGAGCCTGAAAGCACCGATGGTGCGGTCTCGGAACCGGGCACGCCACGTCACGCGGAGGTCACTCATGTCATTGCGTCACGGAATTCTGCTCGCCGCAGCGGTCGCGGTGCTCGCGGTCGGCTCGCAGGCCCGGGCCCAGTCCATCACGCTCCCGCTGAGCGGTGAGAACCAGCGCACCACGCTCACCCAGTCGATCGGCCTCGTGTCGCTGACGGTCGACTACTCGAGCCCCAATGTGACCGGCCCCAACGGCCAGAGCCGCCGCGGCCACATCTGGGGCGAGCTGGTCCCGTTCGGCATGCACGATCTCGGATTCAACGACTGCAAGGAATGCCCGTGGCGCGCGGGGGCGAACTTCAACACCATCTTCAAGACCTCGCACGACATCCTGGTCGAGGGTCAGTCGCTCAAGGCCGGCGCGTACGGACTGTTCATGCTCGCCGATCCGAACGAGTGGACCGTTATCTTCTCGAGCAACTGCACCTCGTGGGGCAGCTTCACCTACAACCCGGCCGAGGACGTGCTGCGCGTCAAGGTCAAGCCTGGCAAGTGCGAGTACCACGAGTTTCTCGACTACGAGTTCACCGACCGCATGCCGGACCACGCGACGCTCGCACTGCAGTGGGAAGAGCTGCAGGTGCCGATCCGCATCACGGTGCCGAACATGAACGATCTCTACGTGGCGCAGATCCAGCGCGAGCTGCGCGACTACGACTGGTTCAACTGGCTCAACTGGGAAGGTGCGGCGCAGTTCTGCCTCGCGAACAACACGCACCTGAAGCAGGGTCTCGAATGGGCCGAGGCGTCGGTGAACAAGCCGTTCGTCGGGGTCAAGAGTTTCCGCACGCTGACCACGCTCGCGCAGCTCCAGATCTCGAACGGCCTGCGCCCCGCGGCGACGAAGACGGTCGACGAAGCGATGACGATGCCGGCCACGGTGCTCAACATTCACCAGTTCGCCCGGCAGCTCCAGCTGCAGAAGGAAGACGCGATCGCGATCCGGGTGTTCGAGGCGAACGCGAAGCGCTTCCCGAATCAGTGGCCGGTCCAACTCGGGCTTGCGCGCGGCTATGCGGGGCGCGGTGATTTCAAGAAGGCGCTGCAGGCGGCCCAGCTCGCGGTCAAGCAGGCGCCGGACGAACCGAGTCGCATGAACGTCGAGACGCTGATCAAGCAGTGGACCGAATCCGCGGCGAAGGCGAACTAGGTGCGCAAGGCGCCGGTTTCCGCGCGGTTGCTCGACGCGATCGAGCACATCGGAAACCGGCTGCCACACCCTGCGACGCTGTTCGTGATCTTCGCGGTCCTGGTCGTGATCGCCTCCGCCATCGCGGCGCAGCTCGGGATCTCGGTGACTCACCCGAAGGACGGCTCGCTCATCCTGCCCGTGAATCTGCTCGAACGGGAGCAGTTGAGGCGGATGTTCACCGACGCGCCGCGCAACTTCACGGGCTTCGCACCGCTGGGCACCGTGCTCGTCACGATGCTGGGAATCGGGGTGGCCGAGGGAAGCGGACTCGTCTCGGCCGCGTTGCGAGCACTCGTCACCCGGGTGCCTCGTTCGCTGCTCACCGCCACGGTCGTGTTCGCCGGCATCGCGGCGCACACCGCCGCCGATGCCGGCATCATCGTGCTGCCGCCGCTCGCAGCGCTGGTGTTCATCGCGTTCGGCCGCCACCCGCTCGCGGGGGTAGCGGCGGCGTTCGCGGGCGTGGCCGGCGGCTTCAGCGCAAGCCTGCTGCCGGTCCCGCTCGACGTGCTGCTCGCCGGTCTCACGCAGGAAGCGGTCGACGCGTCGCGCATGCTGCCCGGATATCGCGTCCAGTTGCTCGGCAACTACTGGTTCATGGCCGCCGCGACGCCGCTGCTGGCCGTGGTCGGGACCTGGATCACCTCGCGGATCGTCGAACCGCGACTCGGGGTCTGGAGCGGCGAGACCCACGGGGCTCCGGTGACGACGCCGACCGCGGACGCTGCGGAGCGCCGCGGCCTGCGCGCCGCCGGGGTCGCCGCACTCGCGACCTTCGCGACGATCGCGATGCTCGCCGCCGCGCCATGGAGTCCGCTGCGGATCGAAGGCGCGACCACGCTCGATCGAATGAAGCCGTTCTTCGACAGCATCGTGACGCTCGTGATGCTCGTCACGCTGATCCCGGGGCTCGCGTTCGGAATCGCCGCGGGCCGCATCCGCAGCGATCACGACGTGGCGCGCATGATGTCCGATTCGATGGGGCAGATGGCGACCTACATCGTGCTGGCGTTCACCGCCGCCCAGTTCGTGAACTGGTTCGCGTGGTCCAATCTCGGCGCCATCATCGCGATCTCGGGCGCCGAACAGTTGCGGAGCTGGGGACTGACCAGGGCCCCGCTGCTCACGTCGTTCGTGATGTTCTCGGCAGTGCTCGACGTGTTCATCGCTTCGGCGTCGGCCAAGTGGGCGATCCTGGCACCGGTGTTCGTGCCGATGTTCACGCTGCTCGGCTTCACACCCGAAGCGACGCAGGTCGTCTATCGGATCGGCGATTCGGTCACCAACGTGGTGACGCCGCTCATGCCCTACATGCCATTCGTGCTCGCGACGGTCCAGCGTTACTCGCCGCGAGCCGGCACCGGCACGGTGATCGCCATGATGCTGCCGTACGCGCTCGCGTTCCTGGTGTTCTGGACCGCGCTGCTGCTGCTCTTCTACGGCATGCACTGGCCGATCGGGCCGGGGGTGGGGATGCGGCTGGCCGGATGACGCACGCGGCGGAGCCGGTCACCCGACTCCGCCGCGTTTCGCGCGTGCGAGATCAGCGCAGCCGCACCAACCGCTGCACGCGCTCACCCGACGGCGTCACGAGCTTGGCGAAGTAGACACCCGCGGCGGTTGCGTGGCCTTCGGCGTCGGTGCCGCTCCAGCCCACGCGGTGCGAGCCAGCCGTGAACACGCCGTCCGCGAGTGTCGTAATCTCGCGTCCCGCGATGTCGAGGATCGTGAGCGTCGCGTGCGCGGCCTCGGGCAGCCGGAACTCGAGGCTCGTCGCGCCACGCATCGGATTCGGCATCGGCGACGCCAGATCGAGCGCGCGATCGTTCGACACGATCGGCGCGCCGGTCGCGGCCGAGGCGGTGCGGAAGTCCATCACCTCGCGGCCGTCCATCACCGGTGACATCCAGGACGTGCCCGGGAAAAACGGGGAGTTCGAGCGCACGCGCGCACGCACCTCGTAGCCCTTGCCCGACAGCAGACCTTGCACGCTTCCGCCCAGTGCGGCGGTCGCGCCATCCGGGCCGGTCGTGGTGTTCACGGGACCGAAGCTGCCAGTCACGACGCCGCCAGCGCCGACCGGCTCGAGCCGGTACTGCATCGTCAGCGTCGAGGGCCCTGCCGCCGTGCGACCGATCGTCGTCAGGCGGACCTTTCCGGTGGAGCGGCTCGAACCTCGCGGTGCGACCGGTCCCAGGTCACTGGTGCTGCTGAGCCGGAACGCGCGGTCGATGCCGTCGTCGCCGTTCGTGAGGTTGCCGAGGTAGACGAACGCCTTTCCGGCGTCCTGACCGCCGGCTTCCATCGCCGCGGCGCCGACGATCACGTCGGCGAACCCGTCTCCGTTCACGTCGCCCGCACCCGCGGCCGAGAAGCCGAACCAGTCGCCGGCGTTGTCGCCCCACTTGGTCCAGAACGGCGTCGAGGAACCGACGGTTGCGTAGACGGAGGCACGCCCATGGTCACTGACGCCATAAACGAACGAGCCTACGAGCAGATCGCTGCGACCGTCGCCGTTCACGTCACCCGCGCCGGCGAGTGACAGACCATACTGACCTTCCGCGTCGTCGCCGACGATGTCCCAGATCGGCGCGCCACCGTTCAGTCCGATGGGGCTGCCCGGGTAGACGAGCACGCGACCCTGGTTCGTGAGGGTGGCCGAGTACGCGGGCCCGGAAACCGCGAGGTCCGAGTAGCCGTCGCCGTTCGCGTCGCCGATGCCCGCCACACGCGAGCCGAACCGCATCGCCGAGGAGCCCCTCAGATCAGTGCGCGGCGTCGCTTCGACGTTCACCGTGTTGCCGTGGTAAACGAGGATGTGTCCCGCGTCGGTGATCGGCCCTCCGTGCGAGGGCGCGTCGTAGTAAGGCCCGCCGAGCGCGATGTCCGAATAGCCGTCGCCGTCCAGATCACCCGCGCCCGCGACCGACTCGCCGAGGTGCTCGCCCGGCTGCGATCCGTCGAAGTATCGCGTCGGCGTGGTGGACATCCCGCCGGTGGCGCCGAGATACAGGTAGGCGCGACCCGAGTCGGTCCCGAACGAATCGTCGAGCGGCGCGCCGACCAGTACGTCCGAGAGTCCGTCGCCGTTCACGTCGCCGGCGCCCGCCACAGTGGTCCCGTAGCCCGAGCCGGTGGCGCCCGTGCCGGTCCAGATCGGAGTGGTCGAGACTCCGCTCGGACCGCCGGGATAGATCTTCGCCGCGTCGAGGCCGTTGTAGGGCTGACCGACGATCACGTCGCCGTAGCCGTCACCGTTCACGTCACCCGCCGCCGCGACGTTGAAGCCCAACGCGGCGCCGATCACGGTGCCCTCGAGCGAGCTGCTCGGGGTCGCCGAGAGCCCGGCCGGACCACCCAGGTGCACGGTCGCGCGGCCCACGTCCCACGCGAAGGTCGGGCTGTCCCACAACCATGCGCCGACGATCGCGTCGTCGTAGCCGTCGCCGTTCACATCACCGGCTCCCGCCACCGACCAGCCGACGTTCTCGAAGCTCTGCGTTCCTGCCATCGTCGCCTGCGGCGACAACTGTGGGGCGTCCGCCGTGCCGCGATAGAGCACCGCGCGACCCTCCTGAAATTCCGGGTTCGAGAAGCCGAACGCGCCGACGATGAGATCGCTGAATCCGTCGCCGTCCACATCACCCGCGGTGCCGAGCGACTGTCCGAAGTGCTCCCCGTTCATGGTGCCGTTGAACTGCTGGATGGCCGTCGGCGCGCCGTTGCGGCCGTACAGGACGTAGACCGCGCCCTGATCGGTGAACGCGTTGTCGATGTCGGGCGACGACATCGCGACGTCCGCATAGCCGTCGCCGTTCACGTCACCGGCGGGCGCCAGAGCCGAGCCGAAGTGCGCGTAGAACGACCAGTCGTAGCCGCCCCACAGCGCGGTCAAACTTCCGCTCGGGCTCGGGCCGCCCGAGTAGATGATCACATTGCCGTGCTCGATCACGCCGCTCGATCCGAAGTTCGGCGCGCTCGCCGCCACGTCCGCGTAGCCGTCTCCGTTGAAGTCGCCGACCCCCGCGACCGCGAAGCCATAACGGCAGCCGACCTGAACGGCGGACATCCGAATCGGCGGAACCTGAAAGGTGCCGCCGAGGCCCGACGGACCGCCGAGGTAGACCGCGACGTAGCCTTCGAGTGGTCCGGGCGGCGACGCGCCGATGTGGTAATCGGGAGCACCCGCGATCACGTCGTCGTAGCCGTCGGCGTTGATGTCGCCAGCCGTGCTGACCGAGTAGCCGAAGTGCGCGCCGTTCGAGACCGCCGGGCAGTAGGCGACGCTGTTCGACTGGATGAGGCCCGACGCGCCACCGTAGTAGATCTCCATGGTGCCGGACGCCGTGCCGTTGCAACTCACGTTCGGATTGCCGACCACCACGTCGTCGTAGCCGTCGCCGTTCACGTCACCCGCGGTATTGAACGAGAAGCCGATCGAGCCGACCGAACCGCTGCGAGTGAACGGTCCCGTCGGCACGCCGCTGAAGGATCCGTAGTAGACGTTGAAGGAACCAGCGCCCGTCCCGAAGAAGTCGGACCACCCGACAATGAAGTCGCCATAGCTGTCGCCGTTCACGTCCCCCGCGGGTGCGGCCTTGGGGCCGAGCGTGAAGTTCGTGCGCGACCACACCGGCGAAGTCGCGAGCCCGCCGGCGCCGCCCAGGTAGAGGCGCGCGGCGCCGGTCCCGGAGGTGGAGCCGTCAGAGGTCACGATCACGTCGCTGTAGCCGTCGGCGTTCACGTCGCCCACGGTGGTCGCCGACCAGCCGTACTTCACGTTCGCGCCGCCGCCTTCGATCTGCCACGGGGTCGGCACGAGCGACTGGACCTGGGCCCCCGGCTTGAGGGCCTGCACGTCGATGCGATGGGATCGGTCGGGCGCGAGGACAATCCGCTCGGGAAGGTCCGATTCGGCGAGGGCGAACGAGGCCTGGACGAGCATGCACAGCGAGACGAGGGCGGCGAACGAGCGGAGGCGTGACATGGAGGGGCTCCTAGGGGGAATGAGTCGGTTCCAGCCCTAGGACGATGTGCAGTGGCCCGCGTCACACGGCGCGTCACGAAATCCCGTATCCGCCTCGACGGGCGACTGATAGCGATCCACATCGTCCACGAACGCCCCGGAGGCGCCCCTTGCCTTCCCGCCTCGCTCTCGTGCTGGGCAGCGTGCGTCGCGCCTACCGCGTGAACAGCACCACCACGCCCGCGACCGTGACGGCCGCGCCGACCAGCGCGCGCGCAGTGAGGCGATCGCGGCCGAACGCGGCCGCGATCAGCATGGCGAGGATCGGGTAGCACGCCGTGATCGAGGCCGCGACACCCGCCTCGATGCGCTGGATCGCGGCGAGCGAGAGCGTCACGCCGAGGAACGGCCCGAATACCGCCCCTCCGACCATGAACCCGACCGAGGCGCGATCACGCAGCGCCGTGAAGGTCTCGCGCACCGCGCGCCGCGAGATCGTGAGCAGGCCGATGCCGATCGCCGCGGCAACCACTCGGATCACGGTCGCGGAGACCGGATCGAGCCCGGTGCGAAGCGCCTGCTTGGAGATCACGTAGCCGACCGCCTGGCCGAGTGAGCCGAGCACGCCGGCGAGCACGCCCACTTTCCACGACCCTTCGCGATGCACCGCGACGTCCGACCGTCGACCGGTCACGACCCACAGCACACCGGCGATCGTGATCGCGATGCCGCACCACGCACGGAGTCCCAGGTGCTCGCCGAGCACGGGGATGCCGATGAGTGCCGTGATCGCGGGCGCCAGCGACAGGAGCACCGCCGCCTGCCCGGGGCCCAGGATCACGAGCGCCTTGAAGTAGAACGAGTCGCCGAACACGAATCCGATGAGTCCGCTGAGCGCGAGCAGCCCGGTCGCCCCGGGTGTGGCCCAGGTGGGCCACGGCGAACCGTGCATCACCCACGACGTGGCGCCAAGCAGCACGACGGCGCACAGGATGCGCAGGCGGTTCAGGATCGCAGAACCCATCGTCTCGCCGGCGCGCGCGAACAGATTCGAAGCGAGCGCCCAGCAGAGTGCGGTGCCTAAGGCGGCGAATTCACCGGCGTAGCGCATGGGGGCGGCATTCTAACCGCGACGGGTTCGAAGGCGTATCCTCGCGCCTCGTCCGAGATTCCCACCACCCGGAGGTCGGCATGGATCCCTCGATGATCACCACCACGTTCACGCTCGACGGCTATCGCGTCGTCCGCACGCTCGGCGTCGTCCGCGGGCTCACGGTGCGTTCGCGCTCGGTGGTCGGAACGCTCGGCGCTTCGCTCCAGACTCTGGTCGGCGGCAACATCTCGCTGTTCACCGAACTGTGCGAGAAGGCGCGTGATGAGGCGTTCCAACTGCTGCTGACCCACGCTGCGGAGCGCGGGGCGAACGCGATCGTCGGGATGCGCTACGACGCGAACGAGGTCATGGAAGGCGTCACCGAGGTGCTGTGCTACGGCACGGCGGTGGTTGTCGAGAAGGCCTGAACGTGAGAGCGACGCGGCGCGGAGCGAACTCCGCGCCGCCAGTGGGCCAATCGATTCCGCGCCCGCCTACTTCCGCAGCGGAATCACCGGCGGCACTCCCGCCAGGTCGCCGATCACGTTGACCAGCTCCTTGCCCTCGGGCAACACGAACTTGGTGTTGTGCTGCAGAGCCGCCTCGAGTGCTTCGAGCTTGCGCATCACCACCGCATTGCCGACGAAGAACTTGTCGGCCGCCTCGTTCACCAGCGCGATCGCCGCCGCCTCGCCCTCGGCGGTGAGGATCTTCGCCTGCTTCACACCCTCGGCTTCCTTGATCTTGCTGCGCTTGAGGCCGTCGGCCTGGGTCTCTTGTGCGGTTGCGAAGTCGATCGCGGCGATCTTCTCGTTCTCCGCCTTCACCACCTTGTTCATGGTCTCCTGCACGTCTTTCGGCGGGTCGATCTCCTTGAGCTCGGTGCGCACGATCTCGAGGCCCCACTTGGCCGTCTCGACGCTCAGGATGCGGTGCAGCTCGTCGTTGATCTTGCCGCGCTCGCTGTTCGCGGACTTCAGGGTGAGCGTGCCGATGATGTTGCGCAGCGTGGTGCGGGCGAGGTTCACGATCTGATAGCTGTACTTGGCCACGTTGTACTGGCTCGCCTTCACGCTCTCTTCGTCCTGCTTGACCTTGAAGTAGACCTGAGCGTCCACCCGTGCGTTCAGATTGTCGTTCGTGATGATCTCCTGTGGCTCCGCATCGATCATCTGCTCGGTCGTATTCACGAGCACCATCCTGTCCACGCCAGGAATGATCAGGTGAAAGCCGGGGTCGCAGTACCCGTTGTATTTTCCGAGCCGTTCCAGCAGTCCGCGATGGGTCGGGCGGATGATGCGAACGCCAGCGAAGAACAGCATCACCAGCAGCGCGACCAGAACCAGAATCAGGAACGCATTCACGGCTTCCTCCTCATGGGACGAGATGACACGTGAGCCGGCGCGAAGTCCGCGGGCTCCGACTGCTAGGCCTGCTCCTCCCACACCTTCGCCAGCTCGACCACGGTCTCGACCGCCTTCTCGAGCTCCGTCGCCGCCACCCATTCGAGCTTCGAATGAAAGTTGTGCTGGCCCGCGAACAGGTTGGGCGTCGGAAGGCCCATGAAGCTGAGCCGTGAACCGTCGGTGCCACCGCGAATCGCGGAATCGAGCGGCGTGAGGCCGGCGCGGCGAATCGCCTCGCGCGCATGATCGAGGATCTGCGGGTGCTGGTCGAGCACCTCTCGCATGTTCCGATAGTTCTCGCGCACCTCGACGGTCGCCGAGATGCCCGGGTGCGCGGCTGCGGCCTCGCGCGCCAGCCGCTGGAGCAGCGCTTCCCGTTCGTGCAGCCCCGAGACCGCGAAGTCGCGCACGATCATGCGAATCGAGGTGCGATCGACGCCGCCTTCGATCACATACGGGTGCAGGTAGCCCTCGCGCTCGTGCGTGGTCTCGGGCGACAGCGCATCGGCCGGAAGCCGGGTGAGAAAGTCGGCGGCCGCCTTGATGCTGTTGCGCATGCGGTCCTTCGCGTATCCCGGATGGGTGTTGAATCCCGTGAACGTCACGGTCGCCGAGTCGCCCGAGAACGTCTCGGCGTCCAGCTGACCGAGCAGCCCGCTGTCGAGCGTGTAGGCGCAGAACGCGCCGAACCGCGTGACGTCGAAGTGATCGGCGCCGCGTCCGATCTCTTCGTCGGGCGTAAAGCCGATGCGAATCGCGCCGTGCGGGATCTCGGGGTGCGCGAGCAGATACTCGACCGCCGCCATGATGGCGGCGACGCCCGACTTGTCGTCGGCACCGAGCAATGTCGTGCCGGAGGCGGTGATGATGTCGTGGCCCTTGAACGCCGCCAGTTCCGGCAGCTCGGAGGCCCGTAGCACGATCGACGAGTCGTCCGGCAGCACGAGGTCGCGGCCGTCCCATGCGCGGTGAACGAGCGGCTTCACGCCCGCCCCCGGCGATTCGGGCGAGGTGTCGACGTGCGCCAGCAGGCCGATCACCGGCACGCCCGGCTTGCGCGTGGTGGCGGGAATCGTCGCCATCACGACCCCGTGCTCGTCGCGCGTAGCGTCGGTGATCCCGAGCGAGCGCAGCTCGGTCACCAGCAGATCGAGCAGCACCAGCTGCTTCGCGGTGCTCGGGACGGTGTCCGAGGACTCGTCCGACTGCGTGTCGAGCTGCACGTAGCGCAAGAAGCGTTCGACCACCGAAGTCTTCGTCGTTTCGGCCTTCAAGGCGTCCTCCATGGGCGGGACCGAAGCCCCAGTCCGGCGAGCCCCCGCTCTCCCCCGAGCCCGTTGCTCTTCCAATAGGCGAGCCGCTCACTACCGAGCAATTCCGCGTGCCCGCCGTCGTGGGTCGTCCACCGCACGATCCGACGCGGCGCCACAGTCTCGACGTCGAAGGTGTAGGCCTGTCCGCCCGCGATCGTCGCCGAAAATCGCTCGGTTTCGAACGTGCCGGCCGGCACCGTGATGCGCTCGCGTGCGGCCGCGCGCGTCAGCGTCACCCGCCCGACCGCGAGCGGCTGGTGCGTGAGCCGCGCGGTCGCCAGCGAGCCGACCAGCGGCACCGTGACGCGCGCTCCGGGCGCCAGTCGGGGTGCCGCGAATCCGCGCGCCCACAGCATCAGCGCATCGCCGGAGATCGCGTCGCGCGGCACGGCGATCGAGCGCTGCTCGTCGGCCTCGCCGTCGAAGTAGCTGTGCGAGGTGTAGCGGGCGCGATCCGCGTCGAACAGCAGTTGCGCGAACGCCTGCCCGCACCACTCCTGGGCTGAGAACGCGACCTTGGTCACCGTTCCGGCGCCACGCCCTGCGTGGGGTGCGAGCGACACGAACACGCTGGTCATCAGATTGTAGTCGTAGATCCCGGTCGGAAAATCCTCGACACGATTGAGCTTCATGACCGGAAACTCGTCGGCCTTCGAGTGTCGGCCGGGATCGGCCTTGACGCGCAGCGAGTCGGAGAACGTCTCGGTCACGAAGATCGTGACCGCGGTTCCACGCCGCAGCTCGCCGTAGCGCCGGACCGTCAGGTCGTAACCGGCCAGCTCACCTCTGCCATCGCCCCAGTGCTTCCAGAACGCCTCGTCGATGACCGGCGCCGCGTCCGAGGGCGTGGCACGCGCCGGCCCACGATCCGACGCGCCGCAACTCGCAAACGCGAGCGCGAGCACAAGTGACGCAGGCATCACCGCACCACGCAGTCGATTCGAACGCGTGAACCTCGCGGTCATCGCAGCCGCGTCAGCCGCTGCACCCGACGCGTGCCCGCGGATTCCAGCAGCGCGAAGTAGGCACCCGGTGGCACGGGGTGACCGCCGTCGTCGCGGCCGTCCCAGGTGACCCGGTGCTCGCCTCTTCCCCACTGCGTGCGCGAGAAGGTGCGCACGCGCCGGCCGCTCAGGTCGAGAATCGAGAGCGTGACGTCGAGCGGCCGATCGAGAGCAAACGGAAGCACGACCCGTGAAGTGAACGGAGTCGGACGCGGCGCCGAGAACTGGATTCCCGTGGGTCGCACCGGCGGCGGCACACCGACGACCGGAGTCTTGACGATCGCGAAGCTGTCACGCACCACCCCGAGCTCGTCGAGAAACCGCGCGTCGAGCCGCGCACCGTCCACGTCGATCACCATCGAGCCCATCACATTCAGCGAGCTCACCATCGCGACATGATCGAGCGTGCCGCCCGAGGCTTGCGCTGCGCTGCCGTTGACCGTGTACACCGTGCCCTCGTGGGGCGCACTTCCGAACGTCGGCTTGAGATACGCGCCGTCGCCGTCGACGCGGCCATCGCCGGCTCCGAGCTTCATCACCGGCGTGAGCGTGCCGGAAGTACCGTAGTGGCCATCGAGCAGATACGAGCGTTCATACGAATGACTGTGCCCGGACAGCACCAGATCCACGCCCAGAGAGTCGAGCAGCGGTATCGCGTTCTCCCGCATGTCTCGCATGCGTCCGCCGCTGTCTCCGACATCGTCCGAGTCGTGCGAGCCCTTGGTGTAGGGCGGATGGTGCCAGTAGGCGATCACCCACGGCTGCGTGGTGGCGGCGAGATCGGATCGAAGCCACTGGAACTGGGAGCTCGCCGGCGAGCGGTCGCTGCCTTCCGAGTCGAGGCACACGAGGTGGACGGGGCCCCAATCGAACGAGTACCAGGCTTCCGTATCGGACGGCACTCCGCCTGCTTCGCCCGCGCTCGGAAGCGAGAACAGGTCGTAGTAGTCGTTCGATATTCCGGCGTAGAGCAGATCGTGATTGCCCCGCGTCGGCCAGGCGGCCGTCCGTTTGAGTATCGACGGATACTGGTCGAACAGGCCGGCCTGATAGTTCGCATCGGTGCCGACCGGGTAAGCGTTGTCGCCCAGCATCAGCACCACGTCCTCGCGATGCGTTCCCGCCCACGTCTGATAAGCGTCGCGCACCCTGCGTCCTTCGAGATTGCCGAGGCCGGAATCGCCGATCGCCCACAGCCGCACCGGGCGCGCCGCACCGGGCGCCGGCGCGGTGCGGACCGACTGGGTTGCATCGGGTGCCAGTGCCGCTTCGTCGGTAGCGCCGACGCGATAGAAGTACTCGGTCTCGGGCGCGAGCTGCGTGAGTCGCACTTCGTGGTCGGTGGTCGGCGCGGCTTCGTCGGTGTAGCTCGAGAACGACCCGGGATCGATACCGAACCACACGCGGCCGATCGTCGGCACCGGCGTCCTCCAGCGCACCGTCGCCGCGTCGCTGGTCGTGAGCTGCAGATAGGGACCGCGCGACACGTCGACGCGCGAGGTATCGACCGAGAGAGCGCCGTCCCACAGCAGATCGGAACTGGCTCCGTTTCGCTGATGGAGCTCGATCGCGAGTACGTTGTCGCCGGGGACGAGCAGCCCGGACGGCGCGGCGAGCGCGATGTTCTCGAAGTTACCCGACTCGTGATTGTTCGCCGGCGTTGCCCACGCAATCGTGCCGGTCGGAAGCTCGCGACGCGCGATCTCGATGCCGTTCAGAGTCGCGACGAAGCCGTCGTCGTAGTCGGCCTCGAGCGTGGCCGCCCGAATCGAAGCCGGGTCGGCATCGAACGGGAAGTGGACTCGAAAGTAGGTCGTGATCCATCGCGCGTTCGGGACTCCGCCGAACGGAATCGGCGTTTCGATCCGCGATTCCCCGTAGCCGAGCGGCGCGGGGCCGCCCGACCAGCCCGAGTCGTCGTAGCTCGAGTCCCGCCACGCCGGCGAGGGCGTCGCCGCACCGCCGAACCACTTCCAGGTTCCGCCGCGTGGAACCAGCACGGTCGGCGCCGCGTGCGAGGCGCCCGCGAGCCACGCGAGCATCACCGTCACGCACCCGGCGAAAGCGAGCGACTGAGAGCGCCTCAATGCCCCACTCCCCGTTCGGTGAGCGGTGCCGCCTGGTTCGCCGCCGCCGGATCGCGTCGCGATCCGCACGCACGGACCGCGATCGACTCCAGCCGCAACCGCAGCGG
>JABFRW010000117.1 GCA_013140805.1 Candidatus Eisenbacteria bacterium | reverse complement strand
GCCATGGACGGATCGGGTGCTCCGCGGGCGAGAGATCAGCGTCCGTCCCCCGCGGAGCTCATCCTGCGCTGTCGCCACACGCTCCTGCCGGTCATCGTGATCGGCGGAAGCGACGCCGATCGCGAGGCGATCGCGCGCGCCTTCCATCGCCACAGCCCGATGCGCGGTGGACCCTTCGTACGGCTGGACGCAGTGCTCGAGGACGCCGAGATCCGTGCGCTCGCCGAGCATTGGATCGTGTCCGGCGTCGACGTGGTCTCCGCGCAGCTGCTGGTGGCCGCACATCGCGGCACGCTGTTCGTCGATCGCATCACGCGGCTGTCCGAGACCGCGGAGCGCATGTTGTACGCGGCGTTGCGAAACGAAGTCGCGGATCCGCTCGCCGCCGGGATCGAACCGCAGATCGGGCGGCTGATCGTCGGCAGCGCGTGCGAGCCGTGGTCATTCGCGGCCCCGCGTTCGATTCGAGAGAAGCTCTACGACTACCTGGACAAGATCCGGGTCCACGCCGGCCCCTCGCACGCACGCGCACATCGCTCGCCACGGAAGCGCGTGGATGGAGGAATGAATGTCCACCATCCTGTGCATCGATGACGAACCTTCGGTCGGAGTCACGCTCGAACACGCTCTGACCGAGCTCGGACACGACGCGATCCTCACCACCAGCGTCGAAGAAGGGCTGGTGGCACTCGACGGTCGCGGCTTCGATCTGGTGATCACCGACTACCCGCTCGTGGGGGCGGATGGCCGCGACGTCCTCACGCTGCTGCAGGAGCGCGAGCCCGACACGCCCGTGATCGCGATGGCGAACTACGCGACGCACCAGGAGGTGGTGGCGTCGATCCGCCGTGGTGCGGTCGACTATCTGACCAAGCCGCTGCGTCAGGAGGCGCTGCGTCTGGCGGTCAACAATGCGCTCGAAATCGGACGCCTGAGACGCGAGAACGAGGACATCCGTCAGGAGATCACGCGCCACCAGGGCAGTGGCTCGATCATCGGAACCAGCGCCGCGCTTCAGGCGGTTCTGGACGTGATCGCGGCGGTCGCCCCGACCCGCGCCACGGTGCTGCTCGAGGGCGAATCCGGCACCGGCAAGGAGCTGTTCGCCCGTGCCATTCACGAACAGTCCACGCGTCGCGAGGGTTCGTTCGTGACCATGAACTGCGCGGCGCTTCCCGAGGGCCTGGTCGAGAGCACCCTGTTCGGCCACGAGCGCGGGGCCTTCACCGGCGCCACCTCGCGCAGTCACGGAGCGTTCGAGCGAGCGCATCGTGGAACGCTGCTGCTGGACGAGATCTCGGAGATGCGACTCGATCTGCAGTCCAAGCTGCTGCGCGCACTCCAGGAACAGGAGTTCGAGCGGGTCGGCGGCGCGCAGGCGATCAAGGTGGACGTGCGTCTGATCGCGACCACCAATCGGGACCTTCGTGCCGAGATCGATGCGGGGCGCTTCCGACGCGATCTGTTCTATCGCTTGAGCGTGGTGCCGATTCGCACTCCGCCGCTGCGCGACCGGATCGAGGACGTTCCGGCCCTCGTGGATCACTTCGTCCGTCACTTCGCGCTCCAGCTCGGAGTGCGGGTGCCGCAGGTCACGCCCGAGATCTACGCCGCGCTGTGCCGGCGGCGGTGGCTCGGCAACGTGCGCGAGCTGGCGAACGCGGTCGAACGTGCCGTGATCCTGAGTCGCGGCGGAGCACTCGACACTCGACTGTTCGAAGTCGATCCGCCGATGCCGACGGACGGGAACGGACCGCTGGGATTCGGCGTACCGTTCGGAATGGCGGCCGAGCCACCGGCACCGCACGGGTTCGGGCCGTTGCTCCCGCGCGTCTCGAACGGCGGATCGCTGTTGGACGGGCGCGCGGATGGCACCTACAACCTGCGGCAGCTCGAGAAGCACATGATCCAGCGCGCGCTGCAGGCCACCGGAGGTCACCGTTTGCGCGCTGCTGCCTTGCTCGGGATCAGCGATCGCACGCTGCGCAAGAAGTTGAGTGCGGGGAGAGGGCCTCTCGAGGCCTAGTCACGCACCCGATTGGACCGGCCCGACGGGCCGCGATGCGGAACGAAGTTCCGAGAGCCCCGGAAGCATCTTCCGGGGCTCTTCGCGTGAGCGTGGGTGCGTGACCACGCCGCGACCGCGCCGGTACGCCGTCGACTGCTGGCACTCGCACGCCGAACGTCCTGCGACCCATCGCGTTCCGAGCGCGTCCGCGAGTGAGTGCCGCGCGGCGGAATGTCCTGCGGCACTCCCGGCCGCTCGTGCGGCACATGGCTTGCGTTTCCGATCCTCCGGAAGCGAACCCACGGAGGGGATCCACATGATTCGGGGACTGTTCGAAAACCGCTCGCTCACCGCGCAGCTGCGTGCCGGTCTCGAAGAGGCGAGTGCAACGCATCGCGGCATCTCGGAACGCGTGGCGAACGCACTGTCCGCCAGCAGCAGCACCGACTTCTCAGGGGAGCTGGCGAGCCGGCTCGGCACCGCTCAGCAGCGCGAAGCGGATCTCGAGCGCGAAATGGCGTCGCTCGCCGACACGCAGCTCCGTTACGACGCCGACACCCGCTTGCTGCAGGAGGCGTACGGCCGCCTGCGCGTGACGATGCGCGATCGTGGCTAGGCTCGAGTTTCCGGTATTCCCGCGCACCGTGCGGCAGCTGTTGCGGCCGCTCTCGATCGGAGCGCGTGGCATGGCCACGCAGCAGCGCTTCCTCGAGGTGATCGCCGAGAACATCGCGAACGCCGAGACCACGCGCACACCGGAAGGCGGGCCTTATCAGCGTCAGGTGATGTCGGTGAGCGGCGACGTGGCGGGCGGCGATGCCGCAACCCGGTCGGTGGCGGATCCGCGGGCCGGGCGGCTGCAATACGACCCCGCGCACCCGGACGCCAACACCGATGGCTTCGTGCAATACCCGAACGTCGACGTTCAAGGCGAATTGGTGGATCTGATGATCGCGCGGCGCATGCACGAGGCGAACGCCTCGGTGTTCCAGGCCGCGAAGCTGATGTTGCGTCGCGCACTCGATATCTAGTTGCAGGGAGGGAGCCCTCATGAAGATCGGAGACTTCTCGGCCGCGCATCACCTCGCGTCCGCACAGCAGGCCGCGGCCGCCGCGGCGCCGGCCGTGGCGCGG
>JABFRW010000116.1 GCA_013140805.1 Candidatus Eisenbacteria bacterium | reverse complement strand
GCTCGAGCGCGGGCGTCCGCAGCTCACGGCGCGCTCGCGTCACGATCGCGTGTTCGTGAACGCGCGCGGCGGTCCGCTGTCGCGCATGGGCTTCTGGAAGATCCTGCGCGGTCACGCGCGCGCCGCCGGCATCGACGAACGGGTGCATCCGCACGCGCTGCGCCACTCGTTCGCGACCCATCTCCTGCAAGGCGGAGCCGACCTGCGTGTGGTGCAGGAACTGCTCGGCCACGCCTCCGTCACCACCACCGCGATCTACACGCATGTCGACCGGGCTTACTTGCGCGAGGTGCACCGCACGTTTCACCCGCGCCGTTGATCGTCACTCGACCGGGATCGGAAGGAGTCTTCATGAGGAAGTCGCTGGGTACCGTCTTCGCCGTGCTGCTGCTCTCAGGTGCGGTCCCCGCCATGGCCGCGACGCGCATCGTGTTGCCGCGCGCCGGCCAGGTGGGGATCGGGGTGCAGGGCGGATACGGAACGCTTCTCAAGGCGGGAGATGCCGGGGAGGAGTTCGGCTCCGGCGCGGCCTATTCCGTTCGACTGCGCTATCGCATGCGCTACGAGCGCGGGATCGGGCTGTCGTTCGAGAACAATCGCTTCGCGGTGCTCGAGGAGAAGCCGTTCACGGGCGCCTTCGACTCGATCGCACCCGAGCGGCTCGACGTGTTCCTGACCGGCTTCGACTTCTATCAGATGTTCAACACCCGCTCGCGCAACGTGTCGATGCTGTCGCTGGGGGCGGGACTCGCCTCTCAGCGCGTGCATCTGAACGACGGTGAGACCGAGCTGTCGGGCGACTTCTCGGGCGACGCGCTGTACCTGTCGGCCGGGGCCGGCATCGAACGCTTCAGCTACGGCTCGATCGCGATCGACTTGTCGACGCGCTACTACGCGATGTTCAAAGACGGGAAGGCCGCACACAACGTGCAGGTCGCCCTCGGGCTGATCTTCTACGCGGGGTACTGATGGCCACGTCGCTACGCATCCGATTCGAAGGCGCCGCTCGAACCGTGACGGGCTCGCGTCATCACCTGTTCTGGGGCGAGCGCTCCGGGTTGTTCGACTGCGGACTCTTCCAGGGGCCCCGCGACGAAGCGGAGCGCATCAATCGGAACTTCGCATTCGAGCCCTCGCAGTTGGACGCGATGGTGGTCTCACACGCGCATCTCGATCACACCGGGAATCTTCCAACGCTGGTCGCCGGCGGCTACGGCGGCCGCATCCATATGACGCCCGCCACCGCGGATCTGTCGCGCTTCATGCTGGCGGACAGTGCGTTCCTGCAGGAGAAGGACGTCGAGCACGTCAACAAGCACGCGCGCGGACGTCCACCGCGGCGGCCCCTCTACACTCCGGCCGACGTCGAAGCCACGCTGGAGCGCATCGACACCCACGAGTACCACGCGCCGTGGGAGTTGTGGCCCGGCGCCACGGTCGAGTACTTCGACGCCGGCCATATCCTGGGATCGGCGATCACCACTTACACGTTCGAGCAGAACGGTCGTCAGTTCCGGCTCGCGATGGGCGGCGACCTCGGTCGAGCCAACCGCCCGATCCTTCAGGATCCGGAGCAGCTGCAAGGCATCGATGCGCTGGTGCTGGAGAGCACCTACGGCAATCGAGTGCATCAGGACACCGCCGAAACCGAACGACAGCTGATCGAGATCGTCGAGCGCACCGTGCAGCGCGGTGGCCGGGTGCTGGTGCCGTCGTTCGCCGTCGGTCGTGCTCAGGACTTCGTCGCGACGCTCCACAAGCTGTGCGAGCGCGGCGAAGTCTGCGAGGTGCCGATCTTCGTCGACAGCCCGATGGCGCGCTCGGCGACCGGCGTGTTCGTGCGCCATCCGGAGCTGTTCGACGCCGAGACGCGACACCTGTTCGAACACGAGCGCGGCGCGCCGTTCGGATTCGCGCGCCTGCGCTACGTGTCTTCGCCCGACGAGTCGCGTGCGCTGAACGACCGACGCGAGCCGTGCATCATCGTGGCCGCTTCGGGCATGTGCGAAGGCGGACGCATTCTCCATCACCTGCTGCACGGGCTCGGCAACCCGCGCAACACCGTGCTGTTCGTCGGATTTCAGGCCCAGGGCACGCTGGGGCGGCGAATCAAGGACGGCGTGGAGAAGGTCAACGTGTTCGGTGAGCCGATTCAGGTGCACGCCGAGGTCGCGGCGCTCGATGGCTTCAGCGCGCACGCCGATCAGAACGAGCTGGTGGCGTGGGTGACGGCGATCAAGCCGACCCCTCGCAACATCTTTCTGGTCCATGGCGAGCTCGAGGCCGCCGAGGCGCTGGCCGCACGATTGAAGGAGCACCTTCCGACCCAGGTGCACATTCCCGAGAAGGGTCAGGAGTTCGACCTGTGGACGTAACCACGCCGCGCTACCTGATCGGGCAGCGACTGCGCCACCCGCAGTTCGGCGAAGGACTGGTGGTCGAGGTCCACACCGATCGCGGCCGCGAAGTGCTCGAGGTGGTATTCGACGGCCAGCTGCGGCGGCTGTCGGCCGCGCGTGCCTGGGACATCCTCGACGTGAACGGCAGTCTCGCGGCCTCCGAGTCGACCGCGACCGCGCCCGACGACTGGGACAACGAAGCAGCCGAGGACTCCGGCGAGCCCGGACCGCCGACGCTCGCGGACTCGCGCGGCCCCGGCACTCATCGCATCTGGCACCCGCAGGGCGATCGCCTGCTCGAGCGCTGGCGAGCCGGGCGCGTCGTGAGTTCTGCGCACTTCGATCTGCGGCTGGCCGCCGAGCACTGGGCGGGATGGGCGGTGCCGGATCGGCTGATCTCGCTCGATTCGCTGCGCGGCGTCGAGCGCTTTCCGCATCAGATCAAGGCGTGCCTCAAGGCGATGCGCGAGCTGAATGGTCGCGCGATCCTCGCCGACGAGGTGGGGCTCGGCAAGACCATCGAGGCCGGCATCATCCTCAAGGAGTACCTGCTGAGAGGCGCGGTTCGCACCGCGCTGGTGCTGGTTCCGGCTTCGCTGTGCGAGCAGTGGTGCGCGGAATTGTGGGAGAAGTTCGAGCTCGACTTCGTGGTCTCGCGCGGCCCGTCGGGGCAGTGGGGGAGGCATCCGCTGGTGATCTCCTCGCTCGAGACGGCGCGTCACGAGCGCCATCGCCGCCGCGTGCGCGGAGCGAACTACGACCTCGTGATCGTCGACGAGGCGCATCGCCTGCGGAATCATCAGACGCTGGGTTGGAAGTTCATCAACGACCTGAATCCCCGCTACCTGCTGCTGCTCACGGCGACGCCGGTCCAGAACGACATGCGCGAGCTGTTCAATCTGGCGACGCTGGTGCGCCCCGGGACCGTCGGCACGTTCTCCCAGTTCCGTCGCGACTTCCTGAGCGGCCACGATCGGCGCGCGCCCCGCAACACCCCCAAGCTGCGCACGCTGTTGCAGAACGTCATGATCCGCACGCGGCGCGTGGACACCGACATCGCGTTCCCGCCTCGGAAGGTCGAGACGCTCGCGGTCACGCAGAACGCCGAAGAGAGCAAACTCTATCGGCAGGTCAGCGATTTCATCGCCGAGTCGGTACGCGCCGACGCACACGGTCCCGGCCGCGCGCACTACTTCACGCTGGTGGTGTTGCAGAAGGAAATGGGCTCGTCGTGGTCGGCGGCGGCGGCAACACTCGAGAAGCTGGCGCGCAACCCCGACGGCCTCGACTCCAAGCGTCTGCGCGCCCTGGCGGCGCGCGCGGCGGCGGTTCAGCAGCAGCAGACCAAGGTGCGCTCGCTGATTCGCCGCATCCAGTCGCTGCAGCCCAAGAAGTGCATCGTGTTCACGCAGTTCCGATCCACCCAGGACACGATCGTCGAAGCGCTGCAACAGATCGGCATCGAGCCCGCGGTGTTCCACGGCGAGCTGGGATGGCGTGAAAAAGAGGAGGCGCTCGAACGCTTTCGCACCACACTTCCGGTGCTGGTCAGCACCGAAGCGGGCGGCGAGGGCCGCAACCTTCAGTTCTGCCAGATCGTGATCAACTACGACCTGCCGTGGAATCCGATGCGCGTCGAGCAGCGCATCGGCCGCGTGCACCGGCTCGGCCAGCAGCATCCGGTGCGGGTGATCAACATGGTGGCGCGTGGCACCATCGAGGCCTACGTGCTCGAGATCCTGGATCGCAAGATCAAGATGTTCGAGCTGGTGGTGGGCGAGATCGAGGAGATCCTCGGCACCTGGCAGATGCAGGGCTCGTTCGAAGACGAGATCTTCAAGCGCTGGACCGAGTCGGTGGATCCGCGCGTGCGCAAGAAGCGCTTCGCAGAACTCGCGCAGAACCTGCAATACGCGCAGCGCGAATACCTCGAGTACAAGGAGCGGCAGGACCTGCTGTTTCCATCGAGCGGGAAGGAGAACAACGGGTGAAGGTCGCCAAGTCCGCTCGTGTCATGCCGGCCAAGGCCCTGGCCAAGGCCTCGGCCAAGACTCCGGTCAAGGCCCCCGCCAAGTCGCCGGCCAAGGCCGCGGCCCGCGGCGCCGCCGTCCGGCACGTCGCCTCCAAACGCGGCACGAC
>JABFRW010000115.1 GCA_013140805.1 Candidatus Eisenbacteria bacterium | reverse complement strand
CGACCCGGGCGAAGCGCCGCTCGCCGCGGGGCCTCGTTCGGTGGTGTTTCGAGACTCCGCCGGACGGCCACCGACCCCGATCGCCGCGACCCCCGCCGCGTCGAGCGTCACCGCCGGCAGAACCACGAGCGCCTGATCGAGCGGTACGCCGCTGCGCGCGAGGACCTCCGCGACCGGGAGTTCGTCGAGATCGCGCATCGAGACCGCGCGATCGATCCCGAACGGCTCGCTGCGCGTACGCCGAAGCGCGGCGAGCGCCGCGCCGCATCCGAGCGCATTCCCGAGATCGTGTGCGAGAGTTCGGACGTAGGTGCCGCCCGAACACACGATTCGAAACCGCGCCTCGGGCAGCTCGAATCCGAGCCACTCCCAGGACCGGACGTGAACCGAACGCGGGGATCGCTCGACTTCGACGCCGCGGCGCGCCAGCTCGTGCAGCCGCCGGCCCCCGACTTTGAGCGCCGACACCATCGGCGGCACCTGTTCGAGCGCGCCGACGAACGCCCGCGACGCCTCGCGCACCTGCGTCTCCGAGAGGCCCGCGGCATCTCGGGTTTCGAGCACTTCTCCGTCGAGGTCCTGGCTCGCGGTGGTCACCCCGAAGCGCATCGTCGCCTCGTAGGTCTTGGTGCCGCCCTGCCACACGGTGACAGCGCGAGTCGCTGCGCCGAGCGCCACCACGAGCAGGCCGCTGGCTGCGGGGTCGAGCGTGCCCAGGTGCCCGGCGCCGGGGCTGGCGAGCCGCCGCCTCAGCTTCGCCACCGCGTCGTGCGAGGTGATGCCGATCGGCTTGTCGATCGAAACCAGGCCGTGCCAGTCGAGCGTCGCCACCGGCGTCAGTCCGAATCCTCGAGCGGCTCGTGGTCGCGCAGCTTGCGCAGCAGTTCGTCGACACGTGCGCCGTGCTGGATCGAGGTGTCGAGCTTGAAACGCACCTCGGGCATCTCGCGCAACCCGAGCCGCTGTGCGAGTTCGTGGCGCACGAACGGCGCCGCGTGCGCGAGCACCTGCAGCGTCTTCTCGGCCTCTTCCTCGGTCGCCAGAACACTCACGAATACGATCGCGAGCGTGAGGTCCTTGTTCACCTCGACGTCGGTCACGCTCACCATGCCGGTGATACGCGGGTCGCGCAGTTTCGCCTCGAGTATCTCGGCGACCTCGCGGCGCATGCGCTGTGCGACACGTTCCGGACGGATCTTCATGCGCGTTGCTCCTGCCAGTCGAGCAGTTCGGCGCCCGGGGTCGAATACACCTGTTGGCGCACCGACTGCAACAACTCGTCGATGTGGTGAGACGTGCCCGAGACCACCACGACCCCGAGCGCGCATCGCTGCCACAGGTCCTGATGATCGACCTCGGCGACCGCCGCGCTGCAACGCTCGCGGATGCGATCCTTGAGGCTTCGCACCACGGAGCGCTTGTCCTTGAGCGAGGACGCGCCGGGAACATGCAGCTCGATGCGAACGATTCCGACGAACATGGGTCAGGATTCGCGGGCCCAAGGGCCCGCGCCCCTCACAGCGTTCGCGCCAGCGTCTCGATCGTGAACGCCTCGATGACGTCGCCGACCTTGAGGTCGTTCATGCCGTCGAGTCCGATGCCGCACTCGAAGCCGGCTGCGACTTCCTTCACGTCGTCCTTGAAGCGGCGCAGCGAGCCGATACGCCCGGTCCACACCGTCAGTCCGTCGCGCATCAGCCGCACCTTCGAGGTGCGCGGGAAATTGCCGTTGGTGATCATGCAGCCCGCGATGGTGCCGGACTTGGAGAGCTTGAACACGTCGCGAACCTCGGCGGCTCCCAGAATCACTTCGCGCTCCTCGGGCTTCAACATGCCCTCGAGCGCCTGCTTCACGTCCTCGACCGCCTTGTAGATGATGTCGTAGAGGCGAATTTCGACCTTCTCGCGGCCCGCCAGCTCGCGCACCTTCGAGTCGGGACGCACGTGGAAGCCCACGATGATCGCCCCCGAGGCCGAGGCCAGCAGCACGTCGGACTCGGTGATCTGACCGACCGCCTGACGGATCACTCGTACCGCGACCTCGCTGGTGCTGAGCTTGGTGAGCGACTCGGACAATGCTTCGACCGAGCCGTCGACGTCGCCCTTGATCAGCATCTTGAGCTCGTTGACCTCGCCCTGGCTGATCTGCGAATAGATCTCGCTGAGGCTGATGCTCTTGGCGGCGCGGAATTCCTGCTCGCGCATCAGCGCTCCGCGCTTGGTCGCGACCTCGCGCGCTTCGCGCTCATCCGCGAACACCATGAACGGATCACCGGCCGCCGGGGTGCCGCTCCAGCCCAGCACTTCGACCGGCGTCGACGGCCCGGCGGATTTCTTCTGGTGGCCCCGCTCGTCGAACATCGCTCGTACGCGGCCGTGATGATGGCCGGCCACGAATGCGTCGCCGGCGTTCAGCGTGCCGGTCTGAACCAGCAGGCTCGCGACGATGCCGCGCCCCTGTTCGACGCGCGCCTCGATGACCACGCCCTTGGCGCGGCGATGCGGATCCGCCTTGAGATCGAGCAGGTCCGAGGACAGCAGGATCAGCTCCAGCAGCCGATCCACGTTGGTGCCCTTCTTGGCCGAAATGTCCACCGCGACCGTCTTGCCGCCGTACTCCTCGACCACCACGCCGTGCGAAGCCAGCTCCTGGCGCACCAGGTCGGGTCGCGCACCCGGTAGATCGATCTTGTTCACCGCCACCACGATCGGCACGTTCGCCGCCTTGGCGTGGTCGATCGCCTCGACGGTCTGCGGCATGACCCGATCGTCCGCCGCGACCACCAGCACCACGACGTCGGTCACCTGGGCGCCTCGGGCACGCATCGCCGTGAACGCCTCGTGACCGGGAGTGTCGAGGAAGCAGATCTTGCGTCCGCTCGGCAGCACGACGTCGTAGGCGCCGATGTGCTGCGTGATGCCACCCGATTCCCCGGCGATCACGTTGGTCTTGCGGATGTGGTCGAGCAACGAGGTCTTGCCATGATCGACGTGGCCCATGACGGTCACGACCGGCGCACGGGTCTCGAGCACGCCATCGGGCGTGTCGTCCGTCATCGCCGCGGGCTCCTCGAACTCGGTCGTGAACTCGACGGTGTAGCCGAACTCGTCGGCGACCGCCTGGATCGAATCCTTGTCGAGCCGCTTGTTGATGGTCGCGAGCATTCCGAGCCGCATGCAGGTCGTGATCACTTCCTGCGGCTTGACCTGCAGCAGGTTCGCGAGCTCCGACAGCGTGATGAACTCGGTGGTGCGCAGCACTTTCGTTTCTTCGAGTGCGACCTCACCGGTTTCGTCGTCGCGACGGCGATGGCGGCGCTTGAGCGTGCTCGAATCGAGGCTGGCGAGTGTCTTACGGACGTTCTCCTGCACCAGCTTCTCGTCGACCGTGCGCTTTTTCTTCTTGTCCTTGCGGCGCGGACCGCGTCCGCCGCCCGGACCGCTGAACGCAGGGCGCGGCCCCGAGCCGGGAGCCCCGAAGCCGGGGCGCGAGCCAGGGGCACCGCCGAAACCGGGGCGTGATCCAGGCGCTCCGCCGAAGCCGGGGCGCGCGCCGGGAGAACCACCGAAGCCGGGTCGCGAGCCGGGCGAACCGCCGAAGCCGGGGCGTGAGCCAGGAGAACCACCAAAGCCGGGACGCGGTCCGGAGCTCGAGCCACTCGAGCCGGGGCGCGAACCCATTCCCGGTCGCGGCCCCGAAGAGCCGGACGGGCTGCTGGGGCGCGACGACGGTCCGCTCGAAGGCCTGGAAGGCAT
>JABFRW010000114.1 GCA_013140805.1 Candidatus Eisenbacteria bacterium | reverse complement strand
ACGTGCGCCTTCGGCGACCACTGCGGCGGCCAGCTCGTTCGAGGTCACCGGTGCGTCCGGAGTCGTCGAGGCGCGCTCCAGCTCGAGCGCATTGCGCAACCACGAGCGCAGCTCCGGGAACCGTTGCTCGGCCAGGTCGAGCCACCCGTCCAGCGTGCGCGAGTGACGGCGCACGTGGGAGAGTGCCACGAACAGGATCGCGATCGCGCCGACCGAAAGTGAGGCGAGCCGCAGCCACGCTCCGGCGACACCGGTGGGCCACGCCACGCCGAGCAGCACGGCGATTCCGATCGCGACCGTGCAGGCGGCGGCGGCGCGCAGCGCGAAGTGCGCGAGCACGGCGTTCGTGTAGGAGCGGTGCTGACGGCCGAGCGGGTTGCGGAGTTGGAAGTCGGTCATGCGCGGATCCCGTGGTACGAACACCGCGGCCCGCGGAGTGTGCCGGTCAGTGCGTGAGCGCGTAGTGCACGAGATTCATGGACATGCGCAGTGCGGCGTCACGCTTCTCGACCGGATCGTGATGGACTTCCTCGTCCTCGAGGCCATCTCCGAGGTCGCAATCGTATGAATAGAATACGACCAGCCTTCCATCGTGAACAATGCCGAAGCCACGAGCGGGGCCTCCGCTATGCTCGTGAATCTTCGGAAGCCCCGAGGTGAAATCGTAAAGGCCGTGAAAAATTCCGTGCGTGAACGGCAGCTCGACGAACGCCGCATCGGGGAACACGCGCTTCATCTCGCGACGGATCGAGACGTCGATCCCGAAGTCGTCGTCGACCCACAGGAAGCCGCCCGACACCAGGTACCGCCTCAGGTTTTCGACCTCGGCGGGAGTGAACTTGATGTTCCCATGGCCGCTCGCGAACACGAACGGATACTGGAAGAGCGCGGCATCACCGGGCTCGACGACGGCTTCGCGGTCCCCGACGACTGGAATCGTGGTCCGAGTGCGGAGTCCGCGGATCAGATTCACGAGCGAGGTGCGGTTCTCGTACCAGTCGCCGCCGCCGCCGTACTTGAGGCGCGCAATGGAAAACGAACGCGCTCCGGGGGGCGCGGGCTGCGCCTCCGCGGAGCGCGAAGGTGATGCGAACCAGAGGCTGGCCGCGATGACGGCGGCGGTGAGCAGGCGGTGGCACATGGCGGGCTCCCGCCGGGCCGCGGCCGGCCCGGGGCTAACGAATCAAACCGGGGGGCAATTGATGAGCTGAAATGATCTGAACTTCGCCCGGCGCCAGCGCGCGTGGGTGCTCGGGGTCGGCGAGGTAGCGAAGACCGTCCGGCGGCGGCGGCTCGCGGGTCGGCTGAACCACGGCGGCGCCGAGCGGGAAGATCTTGTAGAAGCCCGAGACTCCGGCGCTGGCGAGTGCGTAGCTGCCCTTGGAACCGATGCGGGCGAGCACCTGACCGTTCGCGTCGACGGCGGAGATGCGGACGCAGTAGAACGCCCCGTTGACTCCGGGCCGTGACAGCACCAGACGCGAGCCGGCGGGAAGCGGGTCGCCGAGCTTCTGCGACATCGGCTTGCCGGGCGGCGGCGTGACGTCGGGAATGTAGGCCAGGTAGTGCTCGGCGACTCGCTCGGCGATGATCGGACGCGGCAGCGCGGCACGGATCAGCGCGACGTTCGACAGCACGGAGGGCAGGAAGCCGGTGACGTTCACCCAGTACCCGGCGGCACCCTCGACACGATTCCACTTCATCACGAACGTGGAGTCGCGAGTCGTATCGACGCCGCCTCCGACGAAGTTGCCGCGATACGTCATGGAGTCGGCGACCAGCCCCGAGGTCAGGTTCACGACGTTCGTCAACGGTGCGGAAGCGGTCAGCAGCCCGCCGACCACGCCGCGGCCGATGTACTGGCGGTTCGGAGCCGCGTAGGGCGCCTGATCCTCGAAGCGAAACAGCTCGGTCTGCTCGGCGAGCCACGCGCGTACCGGAGTCACGTTGAAGTCCGAGAGTTCCTCGAATCCGTTCACGCCCTGCTTGCGATAGATGCGGTACTGCGATGCCGCGCTGTGGTCGAGAATCGTGCCGATGACGGCGCCCGGCCCGAGGTCGTAGACGTTCTCGGTCGAGACCAAGACATCGTCGATCGAGACGCCGGGGGCTCCGATGTCCTGGACCAGTGAGACCGGTACGGGTGTATCCGGATAGAGCATCAGGAGCGCGTCGGCGGGCCGGCCCTCGGGGTAACCGGGGGGTGCCAGCGAGGCGTCGATGTCGGTGATCTTCTTGGAGCACGACACCGACGACAGCGCGGCGACTGCGAGCAGCAGTGCGGAGGCGATCGCCGCTGAGCGACGAAGAACTGCGAGGTGGAAACGGGACTTCACGTGTGGATTCCTCCTCATTTCGATTTCGTTTCCTTGCGGCGATCGAGCCACAGCCAGATGTCGAGCGCGAGTCCGCTGGCGACGTAAACCGACGAGTAAGTGCCGAACAACACGCCGACGACCATCGCGAACGAGAAGTCGCGAAGTACGTCGCCGCCCCACACGAGCAGCGCCAGCGCCGTCAGGAACACGGTGAGCGAGGTGATGATGGTGCGCGACAGCGTTTCGTTGACCGCCATGTCCATGACCCGCTCGTGCGGATCCTTGCGCATCGCCTTCGAGCGCTCACGGATGCGATCGAACACCACGATCGTGTCGTTGATCGAGAAACCCGCGATCGTCAGCAGCGCTGCGACCACGGTGAGCGAGACTTCCCGGTTCGTGAAGCACAGCGCTCCGAGCGTGATGAGCACGTCGTGGAAAAGCGCCATGACGGCGCCAAGAGCGAACTTGAATTCGTAGCGAATGCCGACGAACAGCAGAATGCCGCCGAGACTTCCGAGCACGGCCCACAGCGCCTTGTCGCGCAGTTCACGACCGACCTTGGGGCCGACCTGTTCGGTGCGGCGCAGCTCCAGGTTGGTGCCGGGCGCGCGCTGTTCGACCGCCGCGTGGATGGCGGGAAACGGATCACCCGACTGAGCCGCCAGACGAATCATGTACTCGGTGTGGCCCTCGGCTTCGATCTGCTGGATCTCGGCTCCGGTGTGGCCGCTCGCCTCCACGGCGGTGCGGACCACGTCGGTCGCCACGTTGTTCGCCGCTCTCACCTGCAGCAGCGTGCCGCCGGTGAAGTCGACGCCGAGGCGCGGACCGCCGTGCATGACGAGCCACACGATCGTCGCCAGCATCAGCGCACCCGAGACCAGGTACGAATAGCGGCGGTACTTCATGAAGGGGAATTTCGTCCCCACCAGGAACTGAATCATGAGAGATCGGCCTCGCTAGATGCTGAGACGCTGGACGTCGCGACGTCCCAGCATCCAGTCGTAGATCATGCGGGTGAACAACACCGCGGTGAACATGTTCGCGATCAACCCGATCGAGAGCGTGACGGCGAAGCCCTTGATGGGCCCGGTCCCGAACGCGAACAGGATCGCTGCGCTGAAGAGCGTGGTGAAATGGGCGTCCAGAATCGTCCGGAACGCGCGGTCATAGCCGAGCTGGACGGCCTGACGCACCGACTTGCCGGCCCGCAGCTCTTCGCGGATGCGCTCGAACACCAGCACGTTGGTGTCGACCGCCATGCCGACGGTGAGTGCGAGACCCGCGATGCCCGGCAGTGTCAGCGTCGCGCCGACCCCCGCGAGGCACGCGAAGACGTAGACGATGTTCAGGAGCATCGCGCCGACCGCGATCACGCCCGAGAGCTGGTAGTAGATGCACATGAAGATCACGACCAGCAGGGTTCCGATCAGCATCGCGGTCAGGCCCTGTCGAATCGAATCGGCGCCGAGCGACGGTCCGACCGAGCGCTCTTCCACGATGTGCACCGGCGCCGGCAGCGCGCCCGCGCGAAGCACGATCGCCAGATCGCGCGAAGCCGCGATGTCGAAGTTGCCGCTGATCGAGGCCTGGCCGCCGGTGATGTGCTGGCGAAGCACCGGCGCCGAGTTGACCCTGCCATCGAGCACGATCGCGAGATTGCGGCCGATGTTGTTGCCCGAGACGCGCGCGAGCTCCGCGCTGCCCGCCGGAGTCATGGTGAGCGAGACGCCCCACGCGGCCGGATTCGTCTCGTCCAGGCCGATCTGGGCTTGAGCGGTGGCGATCGAGCCGCCGGTCATCTCGGGAGTGCGCTTGAGCACGTAGAGCGAACGCCCGGTCACGCCGGACATGCCCTGACCTTCGTCACCCCACATCAGCTGCGAATCGCTCGGCAGGATCGAATCCAAGCCCGCGGTGGCGAGCAGATTCTGAACCGTCGGGACGTCCTGTTCGCGCACGAACGCGCCGGTTCCCATGTCGATGAAGTGGCCGGTCAGCGGATGGCTCTGAAGCAGCGTGTCGAGGCCCATGTTGCGGCCCGCGCCACGCCCGGCCAGGAACGCGTCGAGGCGCGCGAACACGCTGCGCGTCTCGTCCGGCGTGCGCACCAGTCGGAACTCGAGCAAGGCGGTCTTGCCGACGATCTCGCGGGCACGAATGCGATCGGTGAGCCCCGGGAGCTGCAGCGCGATCCGATCCTGCCCTTCGCGCTGAATCGGTCGTTCGCCGACGCCGAACTCGTCGACGCGGCGACGGATGACCTCGAGGGCCCGGTCGACCGCGTCCTTGGCCTCGGCCGGATTGAGCTTCGACCGGTCGACTTCGAGGACCAGATGCATGCCGCCCTGAAGATCGAGGCCCAGATGGATCGCCCGATCACGGGTCGCGGCGAACTTCTTGGGGTCCGCGACGCGCGCGGTCTCGCGCTGAGCCGGGGTCATCGAGTAGTAGACGTAGGACGGCCACAGGTAGTACCCGGCCAGGACAGTCGCCGCCAGGACGGCAATGACCTTCCACGGGGCGATGCGGTTCATCGAGACCCCCATTAAAAGTTCAACCGCCGAGAAATCGGAGCGAACCCCGACATCCCGGCGCATTCGGAGCGAGAAAAGGAGAGCGGAGTCTACGGAGGTGCCCGAAGGGTGTCAACGAACGGAATGCCAACCGCATGCGCTGCTGCGCGAGCGCGCGAAAACCGGGAGGAAGGGGCCGGTTGGCGGCCGGCCCCGGTAGGAATTTTGAAGCTGCTCGGGGGAGTGAGGAGGGAGGAGAGGAGAGGAAGCGAAGCTGCGGGATCCCGGTCGGAGAACCGGCACCGGTCGCGCAAGAACGAATCCAGCGCAGATTGCGGTCGTTTCGCGTGGAAATGCCGCACGTCTGCTGACGGTGGGCTGCAAGGCAAGTGCTCGACGACGTCGAGGGTTCGACGACGTCGATTCGCCCGCGACGTCGGCGCGTCACACAACGTCATCCGAAGCGGGTCCGCGCCTGCCTCGCGCCCGGAACATCATGCGGTTCTTGACGCTCCCGGGACCCCTACCTATACTGCCGCGCTCATTGCACCGGGCCCACCCTCTTTCCTTCCCATCCGGGCACAGGAGTCTTGATCGCATGATGTCTCGTCTTGGTCTGGCGAGCGTCGTCTGCCTCGCGCTGCTCTCCGCCGCCGTCGCGTCGGCGCAGGAATCCGCCGCTCAAGAGGCACCCGCCGCACCCACGGATACTGTTTCCGCCGCCGTCACCGCCAGGCCCGCGATCGTCGCTCCCCGCAGTGGTGCGACCACCGGGCGTGCCGGGGTCGCCGGGTATGTCGGGGCCTCGAAGTTCGTAGCCGCCGAGGACTTCTCGACCGGCGCGCTGCCGCGTTTCGACTTCGCCGCGACGCTTCGCTACGTGCTCTCACCGGGCTGGCGTCTGCAGGTGAGCCCGGGATTCACCTGGTCGGGTTACTCCAAGCAGGAAGTGCCGCCGTTCACGGATCCGCAGTTTCCGGGCGACACCACGAAGGAACACTATCTCGCGCTGCTGACCCCGGTTTCCGCGCAGCTTCAGTACACCTGGATGTCGGGAAGTCTGCTGTGGCACCTGGGCGCCGGTCCCGGCGTCTATCGCGTGGCGGTCCAGAACCACCGCAAGACGCTGCAGGACGCGGTCACGTTGCGCCGCCACCAGGGCCTGTACCTCGGCGGTTCGGGCGAGCTCGGCATGGAGAAGTTTCTCAAGTCGCTGCCGACCACCTCGGTCGAACTCGCGCTCGTCGATCACTTCGTCCTGGCGACCCGTGACGACCAGTTTCCTTCAGGCTGGAATTCGGCGATCAACGCTGCTTCGTTCCGAATCGGCATGAACTACTACTTTGAGACGAAGACGCTGGCGCGCAAGAAGGAAACGCTCCCGGCGAGCGCCACGGGGAATCGCAAGAAGAAGTGAGCCCGTCTCTCGAGCGGGCGCGGCCGGGCCGCAGGGGAACGGACTTCGCATGAGCGAGCGCGTGTCGTGGGGCGAGAAGGTCGGGCCCGAGGCCCTCACCTTCGATGACGTCCTGCTGGTGCCGCAGCGCTCCGATGTCCACCCGCGCGAGGTCACGGTCTCCTCGTTATTCTCGCGCCGCATTCCGATCAACATTCCGATCGTGAGTGCCGCGATGGACACCGTCACCGAGTCGGCACTCGCGATCGCGCTCGCCCGTGAGGGCGGCATCGGCGTGATCCACAAGAACCTCTCGATCGAAGACCAGGTCGCGCAGGTCGATCGCGTGAAGCGCTCCGAGAGCGGCATGATCGCGGATCCGTTCACACTGCCGCCCGGCGCCACCCTGCGCGAAGCACACAGCCTGATGGCCCGCTATCACATCTCGGGCGTGCCGATTACGGAAGACGATCGGCTGGTCGGCATCCTCACGAATCGCGACCTGCGCTTCGAGGACGATCACGGGCGGCTGGTCTCCGAAGTCATGACGCGGGAGCGCCTCGTCACCGCGCCGGTCGGCACCACACTCGAGCAGGCCCGCGCGATCCTGGCGCGCCATCGCATCGAGAAGCTCCCGGTGGTTGATGCCGAGGGTCGCCTGCAGGGGCTCATCACGGTCAAGGACATCGAGAAGCGCATCAAGCATCCGCAGGCCTGCAAAGACTCGCTCGGCCGTCTGCGCGTCGCCGCCGCGGTCGGAGCCGCGGGCGATTTCATCGAGCGCGCGAACGAGCTGATCCGCGCCGGGGTGGACGCGCTGGTCGTGGACAGCGCGCATGCCCATTCACGCGGAGTCCTCGAGGCGGCCCAGGCGATCCGCGCCCTGGGCGCCGACTTCGACCTGGTGGTCGGCAACGTCGGCACCGGCGAGGGCGCGAAGGCGGTCGCGGACGCCGGCGCCGACGCGATCAAGGTCGGCATGGGGCCGGGTGCCATCTGCACCACGCGCGTCGTGACCGGCGCCGGCATGGCGCAGATCACCGCGATCATCGAAGCCGCGCGTGCCACCGAAGGCAGCGGCGTGCCGATCATCGCGGATGGCGGCATCAAGTACACCGGCGACGTCGTCAAGGCGATCGCCGCCGGCGCTCACAGCGTGATGATCGGAAGCCTGTTCGCGGGCACCGAGGAAAGCCCGGGCGAAGTGGTGCTGCTCGAGGGGCGCTCTTTCAAGGTCTATCGCGGCATGGGCTCGCTCTCGGCGATGGCCGCCGCGAAGGGGAGCCGCGAGCGCTACTTCCAGGAGAACACCGACGAGCTGTCGAAGCTGGTTCCCGAGGGCATCGAAGGCCGCGTGCCGTTCAAGGGCCCGCTGGGAACCTCGGTGTTCCAGATGGTCGGAGGCCTGCGCGCCGGCATGGGCTACAGCGGTGTCCGGACCATCGAGGAGCTGCGCACCCGCGCGCGCTTCGTGCGGGTGAGCCAGGCGGGGCTGCGCGAAAGCCACCCGCACGACATCACGATCACGAAGGAAGCGCCGAACTACGGCATGCCGGGGCGGTAGTGATCGAGTTGCGCCGCACGAGCGCGATGCGCGGCCACGCCAGGTTCAGCATCACCGCGCCACCACCCCGCGAGTGAGCAACGTGCGCGAGGTGGTGACGAGTCGCACGACGTAGACGCCGGCTGAGAGGCGCGCGTCATCGAGGCGCAGCGCGTGGCGGCCGGGGCCGAGCCCGCCGACCTCGCGCACCATCACGCGGCGCCCGGCGACATCGAACACCTCGAGTCGCGCCGCTTCCGCAGCCGCGAGCGTGAACGCCACCATCGGGGTCGCCGGCGAGGGGTTGGGGCGGAAGCCCTCGAGCGAAAGCTCGAGCCGCGCCGGCACACTGACCCACGCCGGCTCGGTCACCTGCTCGCCGTGCGCGTCGGCGTAGCGCAGGCGATAGGCGTGGCGAGTACCCGGCATCATCGCGCGATCTTCGTAGCTCAGCGCATCGGCGTGCTCGCGCACGGCACGGCCGATCGCCTCCCATGCGCTCGCTGCGGTGTGCCGCTCGACCATGGCATCGAGGGCGCCCGCGCCCACGCCCTGCCACACCAGCCGCACCCGCTCGGCACTCGCCTCCGCCTGCGCGAGTGCGAGCAGCGCAGCGGTCGGCGAGTCGGCGTAGATGCGCTGCGCGAAATAGCCGGCCAGCCCGTGCCACACGACGATCGCGCCACCCATGCCATCCGAGACCATGATGGGCTCCTGGTGGCCATTGGGGTTCGTCGACACTCGGCGCCCGAACTCGGGCCAGCCCGCAGCCAGCGATCCCGACGCCGTCACATGTTGAATGAACGCGGGGTTGTCGAAGAAGTCCCACGCCGAGTACTCCCACAGCACATAAGCGCCACCGGCACCATCGCCTGCCAGCCCGGCCGCGAACTGGTTGGCGCGCGCACCGGGTTCGCTCAGCAGGGTGCCGTCCGTGGTCCAGCCCGGGGCCAACGTGCCGTCGCCGAGGCGCTTTGTCGCGAACACTCCGTACGGTCGCCCGGGCTGAGAGCCATCCCATGCGACCAGCGCACCGCCGCTGCCGTCCCCCTCCACGAACGAACGGCCGGTGCCGAGCGCCACCGGGAACATCGCAACCCCGCCGGGTGGCCAGCCGGCCGCGGCCGTGCCGTCGAACAGGAACCGGCGCACGTAGATCTCGCGATCGAAGAAGTCCCGGATCGTCACACCCAGGGTGAGGAATCCGCCCGCGCCGTCGATGGCCACGCTGCGCCCCGCGCGGTTCTCGAGCACCGCCTGACCGCCGTGCGACCACCCCGGCGCGAACGTGCCGTCGGGTCGCACGCGGGTCGCGAACATGTCGCCATTGGGGTTGCCGGAGTTGCCGTCGCCGAACGGAGCGATCAAGCCGCCCTCGCCATCCGGGAGCGCGCAGCGAAAGAAGAGCGTGCCCTGGCCCCCGGGCGCCGAGGTCAGCGACAGGCCATCGGCCGGCCAGCCCGGCGCCAGCGTGCCGTCGTAGCGAAAGTGCTGCGCATACGGGTCAGCCGTGTTGGGGGCAAGGCGATTGCGCCAGTCCACCCACAGGACGTACACCCCACCCACTCCATCCGTGGCCAGCGTCGCGCGCGCTTGCTCATCCGGTGCTCGCGAGGCCGCGAGGCCGTTCACCGCCCAACCGGGCGCGATCGATCCGTCGGCCAACAGATGCTGCACGTAGATGTCTCGTGAGGTGCCGCCCCCGGGCAGAACCAGTTGCCGGTCGTCGTACCACGCGATGTAGACCCCACCCAGGCCATCGGGTTCGATTGCGAGCGGAGTCTGCGACCGAATCTCCGCCACGACCGAAATCCCGTCCGCTGGCCAGCCCGGCGCAATGCTGCCCTCCGACGTGAGGTGCTGGGCGTAGACGTTGGAGTCCGTATTGTTACGACTGTCTTCCCAGCAGATGAAGACACCGCCCTGGCCGTCGGCGGCGAGGAGCGGGCCACCCGGCCTGCAAGGGGGGGCGCACATCTCAACCCCGCCCGGCAGCCACTGAGACACCGCCGGCCGGGGCATCGTGGTGCCGAGAACCAGGGCCACGACGATAGCGACTGGGATCCGCAAGAGGTGGGGCATGCCTGGGCCTCGAATCGGTGGAAGCGCGGAAAAAAGATTGACACAGGGGGGGGGCGCTACAG
>JABFRW010000113.1 GCA_013140805.1 Candidatus Eisenbacteria bacterium | reverse complement strand
GCGTGGGCTCGGGTGGTTCCGCAGCTCGAGGCGGCGCTCGAGCGCTGGCGGCGCCCATGAGCACGCGCGGGCGGGTGTGTCTGCACGTTCCCTACCTGTACCCGCTGCTGGCGCATGGCGCCGGCGGCACCGCCGGAGGCGCGGAGGTCCAGCAGCGCCAGTTCGCGCTCGGTCTCGCGCAGCGCGGATTCGAGGTCTCGGTCGTCACCTGCGACTACGGTCAACCGTCACCGGAACGGCGAGACGAGCTCGCGATCTGGAAGTCGTTCGCCCCGCACGCCGGATGGCCGGTATTGCGCTTCGTCCACCCGCGGCTCACGAGCACCGTCGCCGCGTTGTGGCGCGCCAATGCCGAGGTCTATTTCATGAAGGGCTCGGGGCTGCTGCCGGGCGTGACCTGCGATGTGGCGCATGCACGTGGCGCGGCGTTCGCATGGCTCGCCGCCCACGACTACGACGTCGAACCGGACTTCCCGGCACTCGAGCACGGCCGCGAACGCGCGTGGTTCCGCCGCGCACTGCTGGGCTGTGACCTGCGGCTGGTGCAGACCGAGTTTCAGCGCACGCGGCTCGCGAGTGTCTGGGGGCTCGAGTCGGGGGTGGTGAAGAGCCCGATCGGACGCATCGAAACCGCAACCGATCCCGGCAGCGCTTCGGTCGTGCTGTGGGTCGCGACCTACCGTGAGCGCAAGCGCCCGGAGTGGTTCACCGAGCTGGCCGCGCGCTTTCCGAAGCACCGTTTCAAGATGTGCGGCCACGTTCCGGAGCCGCCGCTCACCCGCGATCCCTTCGATGCGGCACGGGCGCGGGCCCGCGAGCTCCCGAATCTCGAGGTGCTGGGAGACGTTCCGCATCAGCAGGTCGGCACGCTCTACCGGGAGGCGGCGGTGGTCGTCCACACTTCGGAGGCTGAGGGCTTTCCGAACGTGTTCCTCGAAGCATGGGCGCATGGCGTACCGACGCTGTCGGCCGTCGACCCCGATCACATCGTCGCGACGCACGGAATCGGACGTGTCGCTCAGACGCTCGATGGCTTCGCATCCGAACTCTCGCGACTCCTCGACGACCCCGAGCAGCGACGCGTGCTGGGGACTCGCGCGCGCGCCTACGTCTCGGAGCACCACGATCGCGAGCGCATCCTCGACCAGCTGGCGGAACGCTTCGACGAGCTCATCGCGCGCCGGCGTGCGCGCGGGCGGGCGGGTGATACGGAACCGCGGGCTCGGGCACGCGATCGATGAAGTTGCGGTGCCACAACTCGAGCGTCAGCAGCGTCCACAGCTCGCGCGCGCGGTCGCGGCGCCCGGAGAGGTGATCCTCGACCACCGCGCGCAGCGCATCGGGGCGCCAGTAGCCGCGCCCGAGACAGGTCGGGGACAGCAGCGTGTCGGCGACCAGCTCGCGCAGCGGTCCGCGAAACCACGGGGAGAGCGGCACCGTGAAGCCGACCTTCGGCCGATCGATGATCTCGTGCGGCAGGCGCCGATAGGCGAGCTGCTTGAGCAGCCACTTGCCGGTCAGTCCGCGCACCTTGAGTCGATCCGGCAGGCGCGCCGCCCACTCGACCAGCGGGTGATCGAGCAGCGGAACCCGCGCTTCGATCGATGCCGCCATGCTCATCTTGTCCATCTTCATCAGCAGGTCGTCGGGGAGCCACAGGCGCCGGTCGACATCGAGCATGCGATCGAGCGGCCGCCGCGCGGTGGTCTCGGCCAGCATGCGTCCGAAGGCGGCAGCGCCGGCGCGATCGTGTACGGCGAGTTCGGGCGCGAGCAGCCGGCGACGCTCCTCGCCTGCGAAGCCCGCGAACCACGAGCTGAGGCGTTCGGCTTCGTCACGGAACCGCGCGCTGCGTGCCACGACCTGGAGCTTGCGAAATCCGAACGGCAGCCGGTCGACGAATCCGTCCAGCACCACCGATCGCAGCGCAGCGGGCCAGCGGCTCAGCGTGCGCGCCCACGGCTCGACGGCGTACTTGGGGTATCCGGCGAACAGCTCGTCGCCACCTTCACCGGTCAGCACCACGGTGACCGTTTCGCGCGCGAGCTGGGAGACCAGATAGGTCGGGATCGCAGCGGGTTCCGAAAGCGGCTCGTCCTGATGCCAGACCAGCCGTGGAAGTTCACGCAACAGATCGGCGGCGGTCACCATGATCTCGCGATGATCGGTGCGGCAGTGTTCGGCCACGCGGCGCGCGAACGGCAGCTCGCTGTAGGGACCCGGAGCATCGAATCCGACCGAGAAGGTCTGGACCGGGCGATCGACGAGTTCGCTCATGAACGAAACGATCAGGCTCGAATCGACGCCGCCCGACAACAACGCTCCGAGCGGAACCTCGCTCATCAGACGCAGCCGCACGGCCTCGCGTAACCGGCTCTCGACCTCGGTCAGCGCGTCCGCCTCGCCGATCTCGAGCTTGGGCTCCCACGCCACATCCCAGAAGCGGCGCGTGGTGATCCCGCTCGCCTCCGCGATGAGCAGGTGGCCGGGCGGCAGCTTCTCGATGCCGTCGAACAGGGTGTCGGGCGCGGCGGTGTAGCGCAGCGTGAGGTGTTCGACCAGCGACGGTACGCGCACGCGGCGCTCGACGCCCGGGAACGCGAACAATGCCTTGATCTCGGAAGCGAACAGCACCCGGCCCTGCGCGCGTGTGAAGTAGAGCGGCTTGATGCCGAGCCGGTCGCGCGCGCACAGCAGGCGCCGCCGCGGCCGATCCCAGATCGCGAACGCGAACATGCCGCGCAAGTGCTCCACCACCGCGTCGCCCCACTGCTCGTAGCCGTGCACGATGCTCTCGGTGTCGCTGAGGGTGCGATAGCGATGGCCATGGCCCTCGAGCTCGCGCCGCAATTCGACGTGGTTGTAGATTTCCCCGTTGAATACGATCCACACGTCGCCGGTTTCGTTCGAGAGCGGTTGTGCGCCGGTCGCGAGATCCACGATCGCGAGGCGTCGAAAGGCCAGACCCACGCCGTCTTCGAGATGCACGCCGTCGTCGTCGGGCCCGCGGTGGGCGAGCCGCGCGCACGCCTGATCCAGCCACTCGGCTGCGGGTCGTCCACCCGCGGGATCGAAGACTCCGGCGATGCCGCACATCGTCAGCTCCCGATCGAGGGCGGGCGCCACAGGCGGCTCGCCCAGCCGTGACCCGCGAGCCACAGCAGCAAGGGCTCGAACGGCATTCGATAGCGCAGCACGCAGAAGAACATCGCATTCACCAGCGCGAAGCCGACGATCGCGCCGAGGATCGGGGCGCGGATCGGCGAGCCCGACAGCGCCATCAGACCGAGCAGTGCTCCGACGAACACCACGACGGTGAGCGTGCCCTGAGCGAGCCGGGCGGTATGCTCGAGGAACGGGGCGCGCGTGTAGGTCTCGGGGTAGAGCGCGAAGAGACTGCCGAGTCGCACGAAATAGAGCGCCACCGCGCGCCCCGGATGTTCGCGCATCCACGCCAGCGCTTCGTCGCGGAAGCCGCGATCCATCGCGAGTTCGTCGGGTTCGCGCGCCAGTCGGACGGAAAACGCAGAATCGGGCAGCATGATCGAGCCCGCGCGCCCGGTCGTCCGCTCGTTGTTGCCGAGCCACAGGGCGCGTCCGCCGCCGCTCGCGACGAAGAACCAGCGACCGTGGACGTGATGATTGCGCAGCGTCCATGGCGTCAGCACGACCACGAACGCCGCGGCCGCGATCAGCACCGGCCCGAGCCACGCGCGCCGCGCGCCCGCGAGCTGAATCGCAGCCGCCACAGCGAATCCGGGCAGCAGCAGCACCGCGTTGGGACGAATCAGCACCGCGATCCCCATCAGCGCACCGC
>JABFRW010000112.1 GCA_013140805.1 Candidatus Eisenbacteria bacterium | reverse complement strand
GCGCCCGACGATCTGCGCGATGCGGGCGGCCACTCGCGCCGCTTCGCGCAGATCGTCGGGCGCGAAGCCGTCGGCGTACGCGTAGCCGGTCTGTTCGCCGACCACCGCGCGCACTCCGAGTCCCTCGGTGACGGAGTAGGAGCAGGTCTTGAGGCGGTCCTCCTCGAACGAGAATCCGGCGCCGTCGGCGTGCTCGCCGTAGACCTCGGCGAACTCGGCGCCGTTCGCGCGCGCCAGCGACAGGAGCTCGGTCAACAGTTCGCGCGGCAGGCGCGAGGAAAGATTGCCATCGAAGGCCATGGGCGCATCCGTGCGAGAGGAGAGACGGCCGCGCCAGGCGCGGGTTTCGTATGACCGCAGCATAGAAGTGTCGATGCGGGCTCCGCAATCCCGAGCACCCCGCGCCGCGCAATGCTGAACGGCAATTTGCCCGAAACTCTTCTCAGGTCGAGCACCCGAGCGGCCGATAACGTCCGGGCGAACCGAACCGCACCGACATGAACGACAACGCACCTTCCAACTTCGGCATGGACGCCGCCGAGGAGCATCGGCTCCTCCAGCGCGCGCGTCGTGGGGACCGCGCCTCCTATCTGGTGCTGGTCCAGAATCATCTGCGCCCGGTGTACCGGCTCGCGTTCGCGCTCACGCGCGACGTGACGCGTGCTCGCGAACTCACGCGCGAGACCTTCGTGCGAGCTCGGCAGGGCGTGCGCTACATGCCCGAGGCCGCCAGCATCTATCCGTGGCTTGCGCGCATCACGCGTAACCTGGCGCTCTCGAACGTGGCCGCGCCGGATCTCGAGTACCTGACCCTTGCGTTGCCGGCGGTCGAGAACGACCAGCTCGACGTCGACGTCGCGATGCGCTACCTGACCGCGGTCGCGAGCCTCGAGCCCGACGATCAGCTCGCGCTGGCGCTGCGCGTGGTCGAGCGGTTGCCGTACAGCGACATCGAAGCGGTACTCCAGACGGCCCCGGGCTCGATCCTCACGCGGCTTTCGAACGCGCGTGCGGCGCTGACTGCGGCGCTGCCGCCCGTCAGCGGGGAGCACGCGGCGTGAGGCACCTGACCGCGTTCCAGATCTCGGCTTCCGTGGATGGCGTGCTGCAGGGCGGCTCGCAAGATCAAGTGGTGCGGCATCTCGCCGAGTGCGACGTGTGCCGAGGTCAGTACGAAGAGCTGGCGACGCATCAGCAGGTGCTGACCCGCCTGCTCACCCACGACGGCGGCGACTCGTTCTTCGACCAGCTGTTGCGCGAAGTCGAAACGGAAGTCGGCGATGAACGCGCGCCGGCCGCCCGTCCGCGCCCGACGATCGAGCCGGTCGAGTCGACCGCCGAGCCCGTCGCGGACTCGAAGTCGATCGTGCCGGAACCTGACGCGGCCGCACCCGTCGCCCATCGTCCGCCGCGGCTGGTACTGATCGAACGCGATCCCGCACCGCGCGCCGCGTCCGATCCGACCCCGGAAGCCCGCGTCTCGACCGGTCGAGGTTCGCCCTCCGATCTCGAGGGCCGCGTCGCGATGGTGGCGACCACGCTGGGCGTCGTGCTGCTGCTGCTGGTCGGCGGACTGCTCTATCTGCGACGCACACCCCAGACGGCCAGGCCGGTCGCACGGCCCTCGAGCGTCAGTGGCGTCACGGGCGGCACCGATGCCGGTTCCGTCTCGAGCGCGCCCCGGATCGCGGTCGCGCGCGACCCGATCGCGCCACCGATCGTCGAGGATGAAGCACCGGCCGTCAGCGAACCACCGCCGATCGTTCGGTCTCTCTCACCCTCACCTTCCGATGAATCGAACGCCGAGGAACCCGCCGCCGTTCCAAAACCCCGCGTCGAAGCGCCGCGAGCGTCACGGGCCACGTCCCGAAAGCCCACACTCGAGGCCCGGCTCTGTGGAGTGATCCGAGATGCCGCCGGCGCGCCGGTGCCGCGCGCCCAGGTGCTCGCGATCGGAACCAGCTTCGGCGCATTGAGCGATGCTTCCGGTCACTTCTGCCTGAATGTCACCCCGGGGGCCTACACGCTCTCGGTATCGGCGCTCGGCTTCCCGCCGGCACGGCGCGACATTCAGCATGGCCCCGGCCATGGCGAGGCCGTGATCACGCTGCGCCCGTTCGGCGACTCCGGCGACTCGCGCTAGCGCTGGCGCGGCTCAGGGCTCGCATCGGGCCACCCAAATCGCTCGGCCGCGCTCAATTACGCCATCCGAGCCGGTGAACCGGTGGACTCGAGGCCGTCGTGCGCCCCCGAGCCGCCCGCGTCAAGATTCGTCGCCTCGAACCCGTCGCAGATGTTAGACTTACGGCCGCTCGTACCCCACTCCTCCACCTCGTGATTGCGGACGCGCGTCCCCCAGACGCCAGGCGTCGAGGAAATCAAATGCTCCGTCGCGTTTCGTTGGCTCTCGCGCTCGTCGCGGTCGTGGCAGGCGTGCTCGCCTGGCCGCGTCATCTGATCTCCCGCACCTCGGACACCAACGACTTCGTCAATTTCGAATCCGGGCACGTCCGTCCCGCGGTGCTCACGCCCTCGGGTGATCGACTGCTGGTGATCAACACCCCCGACGCGCGGCTCAGCGTCTTCGACCTGACCGGCGTGGCACCGGTACGCATCGCGGAGATTCCCGTCGGGATCGAGCCGGTTTCGGTGCGCGCGTTGGACGACAGCACGGCCTGGGTCGTGAACCTGGTCTCCGACGACATCAGCATCGTCAATCTCAACACGCTTCACACTCGCGCGTCGCTGCGCGTCGGTGACGAGCCCAACGACGTCGAGTTCGCCGGCACTCCGGTGCGGGCCTACGTGAGCGTCTCGGAGGAGAACCGGATCAAGGTCTACGATCCGGTCACGCTGGCGCTCGAGACCACGATCGAAATCCCGGCGAGCTACCCGCGTTCACTTGCGAAGACCGCGAACGGTTCGCACGTCTACGTGGCGAGCCTGCACGGCAACAACAACACGACGATCCTGACGCCCGAAGAGGTCGCGGACTCGATCCCCGACGACCCCGACTATCCGCGCTACACGCCGAACAAGCTCGGGCACCTTGCCCCGAAGGTCGCGGCGGTCGTGCGTAAGTTCGGGGCCGATTGGACCGACGAGTACGGCAAGCTCTGGAATTCAAAGGTTTCGTACGCCCCTGTCGACCACGACGTGATCGAGATCAGCACCACGTCCCAGACCGTCACCCGCACCTTCAGCGCCAGCGGCTCGACGAACTTCGCGCTGGCCGTCAGTCCTGCCGACGGCCGCATCGGTGTCGCGAACACCGACGCACGCAATCAGCTGCGCTTCGAGCCGAAACTCTCGGGCTATGTGACGGAGACCCAGGTCGGCTGGATCACCCAGGCCGGTACGTTCACGCGCCGCGTGATCAACCCGCACATCAATTACACCTTCACGCCAGGGCCTCAGTCCGACGCCGACTCAGCACTCGGTCTGCTGTCCGGAATCGCATTCGCGGCCAGCGGCAATCGCGCGTACGTGACCGCGATGGCGAACGATCGCATCGGCGTGCTGAACCCGGCCGGCGGAGCGGCCAGCACGGTGCGCGGGCGCATTCCGACGCTCGAGGGGCCGAGTGGAGTGGTGGTGGACGACGCGCGCGGGCGGCTCTACGTGGTGGGCCGGTTCCGCAATCAGCTTCAGACGCTTTCGATCACGACCTTCGCCGAACTCGACCTGCAGCGGATCGGCTTCGACCCCACGCCCGACATGCTCGTGCACGGTCGACGCTTCTTCTACGCCGGATCGACGTCGGGACACGGCGAGCAGGCGTGTGCGAGCTGTCACATTTTCGGTGACACCGATCATCTTGCGTGGGACCTCGGCGATCCGTTCGGTCCCTACCTCGCGAATATGGCGCCGCTCGACGGCTTCGATCCCCAGAAGGGCCCCATGGTGACCCAGTCGCTGCGGGGTCTCAATGGCAACACGCCGCTTCACTGGCGCGGCGATCGGCCGGACCTCGCGGCATTCAACGGCGCGATCGCGGGGCTGCTCGGCCGTGCGACTCCTCTGCCAGACAGTCAGATGGCGGCGATGAGCGAGTTCATGAATACGATCGTGTATCCGCCGAATCCGTACGGGAACCTCGATCGTTCGCTGCCTGACGCGCCGCCCGGCGTCCCGAGTGCCGAGCGTGGCCGGGTGCTGTTCGAGACCTCGCTGTTCGACACCTCCGGCGGCACTCCGGTGGCGTGCAGCTCGTGTCACGCCGGTACCGCGGTCGGGCCCGGTACCAACAATCTGATGGTTCCGAACGAGACCATTTTCGATCCTCAGGACCTCAAGGTGCCGCAGCTGCGCAACCTCTATAAGAAACTGGGATTCTCGCGCGCGCCCGGAGCCACTCCGCTGCGCAGCACCGGTTTCTCGCACAATGGCGTCGAGCCGACGATCGGTTCGTTCCTCGGGCGGGCCGAATTCGCGTTCGATCCCGACACCTCGATCTCGGGACCCGAGAAGCGCGATCTCGAGGCGTACCTGATCGCGTTCGACACCGGAATGGCGCCCGCCGTCGGCCATCAGCTGTCGTTCGACGGCAACGCCAACCCGGGGGCGCTCGCGACACTCGCGGTGCTGCAGACGCGCACCGCTGCGAACGACTGCGATCTGATCGCGACCGGCATCGCCGGCGGAACGCGGCATGGCTGGCTCTATCAGGGTGGCGATCAGTGGAAGATCGACCAGGCCTCGATTCCCAACGTGAGCACCACGACGCTGCTCGACAACGCCGGACTCGGCACCGAGCTGACGATCACCGCGGTCCCCAAGGGCGCCGGCATTCGCATGGCGCTCGACCGCGACCGCGACACCTACCTGGACACCGACGAGATCCTCGCCGGATTCCCGCCCGACGATCCGGACCTGAATCCCGGCGTGGTGGGTTCTCCCGTCAGCGCGAACACCGCATTCGGACTGCGCTCGGTGCGTCCGAATCCTTCGAGCGGACCGGTCGAGATCGTGTTCTCGCTGTCGCGCCCCGAGCCGGTGCAGCTCGTGGTCTATGACGTGTTCGGCCGTCAGGTGCGCTCGCTCACCGACGCTCGCACGCTGGCGGCGGGTCCGCACGCGGTGAGCTGGGACGGGCGTCGCGACGACGGTGGACAGACCGGCGCGGGGGTCTACTTCGCGCGACTCCGCACCGCGACCGGAACGCTGAGCCGGAGCCTCGTCAGGATTCGCTGACGCGCGCGACGCCCCTTGCCGCGCGCTCCGAGCCGCCAGGGTCTCACGACCCGGGCGGTTTCGTCTGCCGCGCGTCAGCGCATGCGCCCAACTCGTTGCGACGGCTGGTCGGCCCGAGTCGCTGTGCTAGCCTGCGCGGCGCCATGAACCCGAACCCCGCCTCCGAGCCCCAACTCGAGCATCTGCCGATCGCGGAAGGCGAGGGCTGCCTCGAAATTCTGTCGGAACGGCTGGCCGCGAGTCCCGGCGTCGTCGGCATCGAAGCCGACTTCGCGCAGAACCTGCTCACGGTCCGCTACCAGCCGGGACGAGTCGCGCCGGATCAGCTCAATGCGCTGGCCGACGAAGTGGCGGCGCTGTTCGCGCAGCGTGTGACGCGCTGCGAGCGCCGCGCGGCGCCGGGCGCTTGCGAGGAGTGCGCGCTGCGACTCGGCCGCGTACCGGGTGCGCGGCGTGACGAGTTCGTGGTGATCGCGGACCCGGGACACGTCGGCATCGCACGCCGCGAAGTGCCGCGCGACACCATCGAGTTCGTGCGGCCGTTCGCGAATCGCAAGCCGTGGGGCGCACGCATGACGCCGGCCGAGCAGGCGACGCGGTCGAAGAGCCGCGCGATGATCACGCTCACGGTCGCCTGCCTTCTGCTGCTGCTGATCGGGCTGGTGCTCGAGCGTACCGCGCTGCCGGCGCTCGTCTCGCGCGTGGTGCTCGGGGTGTCGGCGCTGGCCGGCAGCTGGTTCGCGCTCCGCTCGACCTTCGCGGCGCTGGCGAAGCGTCGCTTCGACGTCAATCTGCTGATGCTGCTGGCGGCGGCCGGCGCCGCGGCGATCGGCTTCGTGACCGAAGCGGCCGAACTGATGTTCCTGTTCTCGCTCAGCAACACGCTCGAGGTCTACACCATGGGGCGCACGCGCCGCGCCCTGCACGCGCTGCTCAAGCTGCGTCCGTCGCGCGCGCTGGTGCGTCGTTCAGGGCGCGAGGTGCAGGTCGAGGCCGAGGACGTCAGGGTCGGCGAAATCGTGATCGTGAAGCCGGGCGAGACGCTGCCGGTCGACGGTGCGGTGGTGCTGGGTGCATCGCTGGTCGATCAGAGCTCGCTGACCGGTGAGTCGGTTCCGGTCACCAAGGAGATCGGCGACCGAGTGTTCGCCGGGACGCTCAATCAGCAGGGTGCCCTCGAGGTGCGAACGCTGCGCGCCGCCGGCGACACCACGCTGGCGCGCATCGTGACGCTGGTCGAGGAGGCGCAGGAGCAGAAGTCGCGCACCGAGGAACTTGCCGAGTGGGTCGGGCGCTACTACACGGTCGCGGTGGTGGTCGCAGCGGTGCTGATGATCGCGATTCCGCTGCTGCTGCGGCACCCGTTCGCCCCCACGTTCTACCGAGCGATGACGCTGCTGGTCGTCGCCTCCCCGTGCGCGCTCGTGATCGCGACGCCCTCGACGGTGCTGTCCGCGATCGCGAACGCGGCGCGCAACGGCATCCTGTTCAAGGGCGGCCGCTTCCTGGAGGCGCTCGGGCGCGCGAAGGCGGTGGCGTTCGACAAGACCGGGACGCTGACCGCCGGGCGCTTCGAGGTGACCGACGTGGTCGCGCTCCCAGGGGTCGACGAACGCGAGCTGCTCGCGTGGGCCGCCGCCGCCGAAAAGCGATCGCAACATCCGCTCGCACAAGCCGTGGTACGCGCCGCCGAGGTACGCGGCGTCACCAGTGAAGCCGCCACGCACCTGACCACGCATCTTGGGAAGGGCGTGGTCGCACGCGTGAGCGATGCGACGATCGAGATCGGAACTCCGGCGCTGTTCGAGAGCCTTTCGATCCCGGTGCCGGCGCCCGCGCGGGAGCGCGTCGAGGCGTTCATGCGTGAGGCGAAGACCGCGATGCTGGTGCGTCGCGGCGATCAGTGGGGCGTGATCGCCGCCGCCGATCAGATCCGGCCCACCGCCGCGGCCACCGTCGCCGCCCTGAAGGCGTGCGGCATTCGCAGCGTGACACTGCTGTCCGGGGACAGCCGTTCGACGGTGGCGGCGATCGCACGCCAGCTCGCGGTGGACGATGCGCGCGGCGAGCTGCTTCCCGAGGACAAGGTCAATGCGATCGCCGAGCTCGAGGCACGTCACGGCGCGGTCGTGATGGTGGGCGATGGCGTCAACGACGCCCCGGCGCTCGCTCGCGCCACCGTGGGTGTCGCGATGGGCGGAGTCGGAAGCGACGCGGCGCTCGAGAGCGCCGATCTGGTGCTGATGGCCGACGACCTTCGGGCACTGCCTTACGCTGTGAAGCTCGCGCAGCGCGCGCGCGTGGTGGTCGCGCAGAACGTGACGATCGCCGTCGGCGTGATGGCGCTGCTGGTGGTGTGGGTGTTCATGGGCCAGCACACTCCGTTCGGACAGTTGCGACTGCCGATCGCAGTCTCGGGTCACGAGGGCAGCACGGTGCTCGTGATCCTGAACGGACTGCGATTGCTGGTGGGCAGGCGCACCGCGTGAGAGCGTTCATGACGAAGCCGGCGAATCCATCGCGGTGGTGGAGCGCCTGCGTGCCGATGCTGCTGTTCGCGCTCGCACTCGGCGGTTGCTCGCTGGCGTCGCCGGACCAGGCGCCGAGCAGCGTGCCGAAGACCTTCGTCGCGGACGGTAACGTAGCGCGACTCGGTGAAGGCGACGGCGACGCCGTGACGCTGTCCTCGCTGGTGGGCGCGCGGATCGGCAATCGCGACCGCCTGGTGATCGCATTCGCCGACTCGAGCGGCCTGCCCGCGCGACGACTCGGCGGCTCGCGCGTGGAGCTGTTGCGCGGTCAGGGTGTGCTGCGCGTGTGGCTGCCGGGCCGCATCGAGCGCGCGGCGATGACCGAAACCTGGCTCTCGAACGACCTGCTGGTCGGCGCCTACGTGGTGCATTCCATGGAGGGGCAACGTTTCGTAGACGTGCATCTGAGGGCCCCCGCGGTCGCGCGCGCCTGGCAGGACGACCGTACCGCCGCGATCGTGATCGAGTTCGAAGCCGGAGGCGACCCGCTGCCGGCCGCTGCGGCGCGCGGCGCGCGGGTGGTGCTGATGCTCCCGCGTGCCGGGCCGACGGGCTATCCGCTGCAGGTGTGGGGCTACGCGCGCACCTTTGAAGCCAACGTGGTGGCCGAGTTGATGGTGGACGGCAGGATCGTGCAGGACACCTTCACCACCGCGGCCGACTACGTCGAGATGTGGGGCGAGTTCCGGCTGATGCTTCCCGGTGGCCCATCCGGGGAAATCGAGCTGCGGGTCGGTGAGGGGAACGCCGAGACCGGGGAGTGGGAAGGCACCAGCGTTCGGCTCACGCTGCCCTAGTCCGCGGGCACGCTCATGCCATCGGAGCCGTCACGCAAGCGCGCTGCGGGCTCGGGTTCAAGAGGTTGGCTCGGCATGGCAACTGCCGCGCAGGCCACGGGTGACTCACGCGTCGCCCTCATTCAGGACCGATTGAGACGGCTGAGCGTGGTGTGCTCGTGTTCCGCCGCGTCGCCGCCGCCGGGGTCGCTGCTGTCTGGTTGCTGCAGTACGCGATCGGGTGGTTCTTCCATCCGATCGCGCTTCACACCGCGCCATGCGTGGTGCTGGTGAGCCTCGCGCTGCTGCTCGTGCGCCCCGCAGGTGCACTCACTCGGATCCTCAGCGACTTCGGCGCGGCGTCGCGACGCGAGCGGGAGATGCGCCACGCCCGACTCGAGCTGGCCCGCGGCCAGGAGCACCTCGCGACCGCGCTGCGCGAAGTGGGGTTCGGTGTGTGGGAGTGGGACCTCGCGACCGACGAGGTCGCTGCGAGCGAGGGGACTCGCGAACTGTGGGACAACGACTTCGCATCTGGAACTCACGGCGAGCAGTTCTTCCGCAACGTGCACCCCGAAGACCTGGCCGAGTTCCGCGCCAGTCTCACCGCCGCGACGTCGACGGTCGCCCGGTCCACATGTACGGCGTCAACTGGGATGCCACCGCTCAGCGCGAGGCCGAGCGCGTGCTCGAGATCACGTTCACTCCCCAGGACATCCGCTCGTTCGGTCCCGCGGATCAACGCGCGCTCGCCGGCGCTTCCCGGGTGGTGTCGGGTGCGCTGTTGCCAGACCGCGACATCCTGCTGCCGTGGCAGAGCATCGAGGACGGTGGTCGCACGCTGCACGTACTGGCGCGCACGACGGAAAGTGGCGCCGAAGTCATCCGCGCGCCTCGCGCGTCGGCTGGAAGGTGATCCCTGCCTGCACCCGAGCAGCTCGACGGAATGCCGGAGGCGGATCATCTCTCACGACAGACGACGCTGGTGTCGGAAGCCGTGAATTTCCTCCTCGCGGCATGAAGGAGGATTCAGTGGATCGGAAGGCGAGGTTGCTGGTGGTGGAGGACGATGCCGATCTCGCACAGGGGTTGAGCGTTTGGCTGCGCGCGAAGGGATTCGAGGTCCTCATCGCGCAGGATGGATTGCAGGCGCTGACGGCGGTGCGCAAGGAGCATCCGGATCTGGTGCTGCTCGATCTGGGGCTGCCGGGCGGCGACGGCTACACGGTGCTCGAGCGGATGCGTGGCATGGTCGACGGCGCGAGCGTTCCGGTGATCGTGCTGCGCGCACGGGATCCGGTCGTCAATCGCGATCGCGCCGCGGAGCGTACGTCATGACGCAGCTTCGGAAACGACTTCTCGTGGTGGACGACGATTCCACGATGCTGATGGCGCTCGGACTGCGATTGAATGACGCAGGGTGGTCACGGTTCCGGTGCTGGTCGTGACCGGTCGCGACGCCTCACGGCACGAATTGCGCACGCGTCATACGGGTGCGGCGGAGTTCCTCGAGAAACCGGTCGACAGGAAGCGGCTCGCGCAGTCGATCCTGCGACTCACGAGCGGGGCGGCGGCGGCGTAGCCTCGACCGGCTCCACCCGCCAATAGGCCGAACCATCGCCGACTCGCTCGAGCAGGCGGTGGTCGACCCGTGCGAGGCTCACGGCGTGTCGCTGCGCGCCGACACGTCCTGCGCGGGATCCGAACCGATCGCGGTCACCACCACGTTGTCGTAGTAGACGAGGCACTCACCGACGCCGCCCGTGTAGGCGGCGAGCGCGAAGCGGCCGCGCGGACGCACGCCGCTCTTGTCGACGCGATCGAGGATCAGCGCGTCGTCGACCCACACGCGGTAGCGATGTCCGCGGGCCTCCATGCGCACGTGGTGCCACACCCCGTTCGCGTTCGTGACTCGCGCGCGACCCATCGGCCACTCCTTGCGATGCAGCAGGATGTCCTGGTACCCGGGACCGCGCAGGTCGACGCCGATGCCGGAGCCTTCCTCGACCCGCACCACCACGCCTTTGTCGACGCCGCGCATGCCGCACACGTCGAAGTCGACTGCGTAGTCGGTCCATTCGATCGCCCCCGCATACAGCAGCGAGTGCTGCTGACGCTCGTCGGGGAGCTGGGCGCGCACCATGCCGCTGCGCTCCACCCAGGTATCCGCGCGATCCGGGGACCAGCCGTCGAGCTTCCCGTCGTCGAAGCGGTCTTCGAACAGCACGGCTCCGAGCACCTTCCGGGGCTTCGGCGGCGGCGGTGGCAACAGGGTTCCGGTCCCCGCCGCAGGGCGTTCGAGCCCCAGCGTGGCCGCGATCAGACCCAGCAGCAACGCCGCGATCCCCATGCGCCAGACGGGGTTCCGGAGCGGTCGGTAGCGAGGGAGCATGCCGGGATTATCGGCGCATGGGCCTCCCGGGTAAACCACGCCGAAAACGCCGGCCTTTGGCGATCCCCGTCGCGGGGGCTAGACTGCCCGGCCCATGCTTTCCCGCACGAGACAAATCGAGATCATCGGCGTCCCGGTCGACCTCGGGGCCGGCCGCCGCGGCGTCGACATGGGCCCCTCGGCCATTCGAATCGCCGATCTGGAGCCACGCCTCGAGTCGCTCGGCCACACCGTGACCGACTTCGGCGACATCGACGTGCAGATCCCCGAAACGCAGCCGGTCGGCGCCGGCAGGCTCCGCTACAAGGCGCCGATCCTGGCCGCGTGCGAGGAACTTCGCGTCCAGGTGGAGCGTGCGCTCGGGGACTGCCGTTTCCCGCTGGTGCTGGGTGGCGATCACAGCATCGCGATCGGGTCGGTCGCGGGATCCAGCAATCACTTCGCGCGCGCGGGCGAGTCGATCGGGCTGATCTGGTTCGATGCGCACGGCGACGCGAACACACCCGAGACCACGCCGTCGGGAAACATCCACGGCATGTCGCTCGCGGTCGCGATGGGGTTCGGAGATCCCGATCTCGTGAACCTCGGAGGACGGGCGCCGAAGGTCTTGCCGCGCAACACCGTGCTGATCGGAATCCGCGACCTCGATCAGGGCGAGCGCGAAACGCTCAAGCGGGCCGGCGTCACCTGTTACACGATGCGCGACCTCGACGAGCGCGGGATGCGCGACGTGGTGGACGAGGCGATTCGGCTCGCGAGCGACGGCACCGCCGGCATCCACCTGTCATTCGACCTCGACGTGGTCGATCCGGAGGATGCGCCCGGAACCGGAACGCCGGTGTGGGGTGGCATCACTTATCGCGAAGCCCATCTCGCCATGGAAATGGTCGCCGACCGATCACAGATCGTCGCGATCGATCTGGTCGAGGTGAATCCGGTGCTCGACACCCAGAACATGACCGGAATTCTCGCTGCCGAGCTGGCGCAGAGCGCACTCGGCAAGCGCATCCTGTAAGAGGGACATGCTCCGTCACCCGCTGGTTCGACTTGCCATCTTCCTCGCGATCCTTGGTTTCGCCTGGTTCAATCGCACCTACGCTCCGTTCGACCGACCGGCCGGAGTCGGCGCCGAAGCGCGCGCCGATCACCCGCCGGCGAGCGCCACGAAGGCGAAGATGGTCGGCCATCCGGAGATCGGGTTCCGCTCCCCCGAGTTGCTGGGCCAGCACTTCGCCAAGCACGGTCGCGAGTTCTTCGTTCCGAATGCCGCCGCCTATCTCGAGCTCGCGCAGCTGCTGCGCGATCGCGAGGTCGAGGGCGACGTTCTCGAGGCGGTTCGCGCGGACCACGTCGTCACACGATTCGATCGCCACAGCGGAGCGTTTCTCGCCTTCGATCGCGATCTCACGATTCGTACCTTCTTTCGGCCGAACGACGGCGAGCAATACTTTCGTCGTCAACTCGCGCGCGCGGAGAACCCACGATGACCGCACGCTCGCGTGAGGAAGTTCCAGCCCAGGGAGCCGCGGCCCTCGAAGTGTTCCTGCGTAGCCGCGGCTGCCCCGACTTCGTGGTCGACGCCGGCCTCGACGGACTGATCGCGCGCTGGGAGGAAATCGCCGCCGAGGTCGCGAAAGGTTACGCCGCGGGCCTCGACGACTGGCTCAACGACATGGACGGCCGCCAGCTCATCGAGGATTCACTGCCGATCGCCGGGCGCTCGATCGTGCGGCGACTCGCCGCGCGCCTCGAGGCGGCGGACGAGATCGTGCGTTCGCATCTGGTGTCGGCCGGGCGATGCGTGTGGGGTGCCGGGCTGGCGCGCCAGCATGGCTGGACCGCGGAACGCGAGTGGTGGTACTTCCACGTTCCGAGGAACCCCGCGGCGCGCCTCAAGTCCGACCTGGTTGGCGGCTAGACTCAGGCGGCCAACCCCTTCGTCGCGTCATCCTCGCTCGCGTGCACTTGCAGGAACGCGTCGAGGTTGAGCAGCGAAATGGCGGTGCGCGCCGAGGGCGACGGACTCGCCACTCGCATCATGAGCCCGTGCTCGCCGAACTCCTCGCTCAGCGCCAGAAGCGTTCCGATGCCGCTCGAGGACAGGAACGTGACGCCGCTCAGGTTGAGTACCAGGTGGCGTTTGGCGAGTCGGATCGGCTCGCAGCGTTGCAACAGGGCCTCGGTGTTGTGCGCATCGAGCGGACCCTTGAGCCGCAGGACGTCGACGCCTCCCTTGTGACCGGCGTCCGTGATCTGAATCGCTTCCTTCATGTCGTTCCCTCCGTGGCGCGGCGGATCGGTGCCGCCGGATCGAAGTACAGCAGCGTGAGATTCCCCGCGCGCGTGCGCGCGTGGTATTCGAGCTTCTGAACGATGCGGCGGATCATCTCGAGCCCGAGGCCGCGTCCGCGACGGCGCACCGTCGGCTCGCCGAGATCGGCCCCGGCATGCGTATTCGGGTCGAATGCATCGCCGTCATCTCGCAGCACGAAGCAACACTTCGTCACGTGCTCCGCGTTGCCACTCGGCAGCCAGTAGACGTCGAGGCGGCCGGCCGGGCGCCCGGCATAGCCGTGTTCCATGATGTTCGCGCACGCTTCGTAGACCGCACTCTCGATGAGGCGCGTGCGTTCGGGATCGATGCCGGTCAGCCTCACGTCGCGCGCCAGCCACGCACGCAATGCATCCAGTTCGGCGAGCGGGGTTCCGAGCGCCAGGTGCGAGCCGTCGCGTTCGGCGCGCGCGAGCAGCTCGAGCGCCGGTTCCCTCGCGTCGGGCAGCGGCGCGCGCGGAGCGGTCGCACGAGGCGAGGTCGTCACGAGCTTCAGAGGCGGGGCGGACGTGGACGGCGTCGAAGCCCCGGAGTGCCACACCACCAGGGCGGTCTGATCGTCGGCGGGCGCGCCGGCCGGGGACCAGCGATCGACGGCCAACAGCAGTGCCGCCAGCACGCCGTCGGGGCCGCGTGAGGCGCTGGAACGCACCACCGCTTCGACGCGCTCGAGTCCGAACTGCTCCTCGCGGGCATCGACCGCCTCGTTGAAGCCGTCGGTCAGCTGCAGCAGCAGGTCACCGGGCCCGAGCGTGAGACTCTCGTCGGTCAGCATCTTCGCCAGCGCACCATTGCGCAGGGCGCCCAGCGGTACCGCTCGGGAGCGGTGCCACTCGACGCTCTTCGAGGCGGCGCGCCACACCAGCGTGGGCAGATGGCCGGCCGAAGCGTGCACCACGCGCCCGGTCGCCGGATCGAGCACGCCGAAGAACATGGTCACGAAGCTGCTGCGCGGCAGCGAGCGCAGCAGGTTGGCCTCGAGCGTCTGCAACAGCCGCGAGGGCGAGTCGTAAGCGGCGCGCAGCGCGTGCAGGAGCGCGGACAGCATCGACATGTGCAGACAGCCCGCCAGGCCCTTTCCGGCGACGTCGGCCATCGCGAGCGCGATGCGGCCATCCGGCATCGGCACGATGTCGTAGTAGTCGCCACCGACCTCGGCCGCCGCCCGATGCGCGCCGCGCAGCACGAACGGCCCGGCCTCGCGACCCGTCGACGGCAGCAGGGAAGCCTGCATGCGACGCGCGAGCGACAGCTCGCTGGCGAGCCGTTCGCGCTCGATCGTCTCGCGTTGTGCCTCGCGCAACGACTCGCTCATCGCGTTCACCGTATCCGCGAGCAGACTGATCTCGCCGCGCCCCGCCACGGCAATGCGGGTGCCGAGTTCGCCACGACCGATGCGCTCGAGTCCGTCGCGCAGTGCTTTGATCGGGTGGAGCATTCGAGACATCAGCAGCACGGTGAGCGTCGCCGCCGCGGCGAGCACTCCCGCAAACAGCAGGAGCATGCGGCGCCGCGCGTCCTCGAGCGCGGCATCGAGGTAGCCGCGACGCATCACCACGATCGCGGTGCCCAGGTACTGCCCGCTCGCATGACGGACGGGTGCCACCGCGATCAGTTCACGCGGATCCCCGAGCAGCTGCTCGCGGTCTTTGAGCGGTACCGAGCCGACGATCGGATGCAGCCCGGCCGGCACCTTCCAACCCTGACCGATGCGGCGAGAATCGGGATGTCCACGCACCACGCCCTGGTGGTCGAGCACGGCCGCGAACGCGAGATCGTCGCGGCCGTCGAGCAGATCCTGAACGATCGGCTGGAGCACCAGCTCCGGGAATCGATCGATCAATGCCGTCGAGCTGGTGAGTGCCAGCCCGCGCGCCTCGACCAGCAGACGCGTCTCGAGTTCGCGCCGCAGCATGCGCCGCGAGCTGCGTTCACTGATGAATCCCGAGCCGATCAGCGCGCCGCTCAGCAGCACGGTCGCGACCAGCGGCACGACGATGCGAAGGCTCATGCCGCGCCGACGCGGGGGAGTCGCGGGCGGTGGCGTCGCGAGGGTGGGCGCTGTCACCACCGCGCGCGGCGGCGGAACCGACTCGGTGCGTCGTCTTGTGGGTGCCGCCATCAGCGACCCCCGATCGCGCTGGTGCGCGCCAGGTGTTCCTGAGCGCGCGCCAGGTAGGCGCGGGTCCGATCGTCCTTCGGGTCCACGCGCAGCGCCTGCTCCCACAGTGCAACGGCATCGCGCAGCCGACCCGAAGCGAAGGCCTCGAGTCCGCGTGTGAGGTATTCGCGCTTGAGGTACTCGGCCACCCGCGAGTGTCCGGGGTCGCGGCTCCACACGATCTCGAAATAGCGCACCGCATCGTCGTTGCGCTTCTGCTGCAGCGCTTCGAGCCCCTGCTGATAGAGCGCCTCGATCTCGCGACGGTCCTGCGCCGTCAACG
>JABFRW010000111.1 GCA_013140805.1 Candidatus Eisenbacteria bacterium | reverse complement strand
GCCGATGCACGCCGAGGCCACGCCGTAGCGCTTGCCGCGCTTGGCCAGCTCGATCAGCAGCGTGTAGATGAGCCGCGTGCCGGTCGCGCCCAGCGGGTGCCCCAGTCCGATCGCTCCGCCGTTCACGTTCGCCTTGTCCAGGTCCAGTTCGAGTTCCTTCTGCACCGCCAGGAACTGGCCCGCGAACGCTTCGTTGATCTCGAACAGGTCGATCTGATCCAGCTTGAGGCCGGCGCGGTCGAGTGCTTTGCGAATCGCGGGAGCGGGACCGATGCCCATGATCTCGGGGTCCACCCCCACGCTCGCGTAAGCGCGCACGAAGCCGAGCGGCGACTTGCCCGCGGCCTTCGCGCGATCGGCGCTCGTCACCACCAGGGCCGCCGCACCATCGACCATGCCCGAGGCATTGCCCGCGGTGACGAACGACTCGGGCCCGAATGCGGTCGGCAGAGAGGCGAGCTTCTCGGCGGTGGTGTCGGGGAACAGGTGATCGTCCTTGTCGACCACAAAGCTCTTCTTGCCGGCCTTCACTTCGACCGCGACGCGCTCCTCGGCGAAGCGCCCATTGTTGTTCGCGGTGTTGGCGAGCCGATGCGAGCGCAGCGCGAACGCGTCCTGCTCCTCTCGCGTGATGCCGTACTTGCGCGCCAGGTTGTCCGAGGTCTGCGCCATCAGGCAGCCGCAGAAGCTGTCGCGCAGCGCCACGAACAGCGAGTCCTCGAGTTGAGCACCGGGCCCCAGTCGAATGCCCTGTCGAGCGCCTCTCAACACGTGCGGCGCCTGGCTCATGTTCTCCATGCCGCCCGCCAGCACCCACGTCGCCTCGCCGGTCGCGATCATCTGCTGCGCGGTCACCACGCTCTGCAGTCCCGAGCCGCACAGTCGGTTGAGCGTGAGCGCGGGCACCGCCTGAGGTACGCCGGCCTTGAGCGCCACGTGACGCGCGCCGTAGATCGCATCGCCCGAGGTCTGCAGCGCATTGCCCATCACGACGTGGTCGATCATTTCGGGGGCGATGCCGCCGCGTTCGAGCGCCGCCTTCGCCGCCACCGCGCCCAGATCGATCGCCGACATCGACACGAAGGCGCCGCCGGGCTGGCCGTCGCCGCGCTTGCCGCCGACCCATTCGGCCATCGGGGTGCGCGCGCCGGAGACGATCACCACGTCCGGGAATCCGTTGCTGGGCATCGGGTTGGCTCCCTTGATTGAGAGACTGCTGAACGTCGGGTTCACGCCCTCATGCGCGCGGCACGCTAGCCGAGCGACGGCCGCGGCTCAAGCGCATGCTAGTTTTCGGCGCCATGAAATCAAGAACTGAGTACCTCGAATTCAACGTGGCCGCGCGCCGTGGCTTCGTGAACATCACGCCGCAGGTCGAGCAGGTGCTCGCCTCGAGCGGCGTTCGCGAGGGCCTGGTGCTGGTGAACGCCATGCACATCACCGCGAGTGTCTTCATCAACGACGACGAGAGCGGTCTGCATCACGACTACGACGTGTGGCTCGAGAAGCTGGCACCGCACGAACCGACCAAGCACTACCACCACAACGAAACCGGCGAGGACAACGCGGATGCCCACCTCAAGCGTCAGATCATGGGCCGTGAAGTGGTGGTGGCGATCACGGCCGGCAAGCTCGACTTCGGACCCTGGGAGCAGATCTTCTACGGCGAGTTCGATGGCCGCCGGCGCAAAAGGGTGCTCGTGAAGGTGATCGGCGAATGACCCCTGTGCGATCCATGACACGCGCCGACCTGCCGCGGGTCTGTGAGCTGCTGCGTCAGCTCGCCGACTTCGAAAAGCTCACCGACATGCTCACGGGCACGCCCGCCATGCTCGAGCGCGCACTGTTCGACGATCCGCAGCGACTCGAAGGTATCGTGGCGGAACGCGACGGCCGCATCGTGGGCTACGCATTGTTCCACTACACGTTTTCTTCGTTTCGAGCCACGCCGCGCCTGTGGCTCGAGGATCTGTTCGTCGATCCGATCGCGCGCGGAACCGGCGCCGGCGATGCGCTGGTGACCGAGTTCTGTCGCATCGCGCTCGAGCGCGGTTGTCATCGCGTCGACTGGGACGTCCTCGATTGGAACCCGGCGCGTCAGTTCTACGAGCGCCTCGGCGCCTCGGCTTCGAGCGAGGGCTGGACGCGTTACGGCATGGACGCGGCAGCGATGCGCCAGCTGGTCGAGCGCACGCGCCCGAGCTGAGCACCCACCGAGTTCACGAACTTCGAATTCCACGCAACCTTTCAACGCGGAGACGACGATGGCCAAAGGCATTCGCAAACCCGGTGACTTCAGCTGGATCAACATGCTCACGCGTCACCCCGATCAGGCGCGCGAGTTCTTCGGCAAGCTGCTCGGCTGGACCTACATCGAGATCCCCGGCATGGGACACCGCATGCAGGTCGATGGGCACGACATCGGCGGAGTCTTCGACCTCGACGGTCCGAACACGCCGCCGGGAACGCCGGCTTACATCGGCGTGATGCTCAAAGTCGAGAACGCCGACGCGACGTGTGCCCGGGTCACGGCACTCGGCGGTCGCGCGCTGCCGCCGTTCGACATCATGGATCAGGGCCGCATGGCGGTGTGCTTCGATCCGAATGGCGCCGAGTTCGACATCTGGCAGGCCCTGAAGGGACCGGGCACCGATGCCGACAGCCAGCATCACGGCGCGCCGAGCTGGTACGAGAACGCGACCCACGACGTCGGTGTCGCCAAAAAGTTCTACACCGAACTGTTCGGCTGGACGCCCGAGTCGATGGACATGGGCGGCACTCCGTATACCGTCTTCAAGCTGGGTGGCGAATACGTCGCGGGACTGACGCCGCTCTCACCGCAGATGGGTGCGGTCAAGCCCCACTGGGCGACGACCTTCACGGTCCGAGACGTCGAGGCGGCCGCGCGCGAAGCGGTCGCACTGGGGGGCACGGTCCACGTGCCGATCCAGCCGGTGCCGGGCATGGGCCGCTTCTGCGGGATCACCTCGCCGCAGCGGGTCGCCTTCTACGTCATTCAGTACGGCGGCTAGGCGCTTCGAAGCTCGGCCACGGCGCGCGCGAGCGCATCAGGCAGTGGCTCGCTCGCGAGCGCCCGAAGCGTCGTCGCGTCGGCACCGTTTTCGTCGAGCCACTCGCGCAGCAGGGCGGCACGGGTGCGGCGCTTCTCCGAATTCTCGTACTCGGCGAGCAGCGTGTAGGCGACGTACCACGCACACGCGCTGCCGACCGGAATGCCGTTCCAGTGCCGCGTCACCACGGTCGGAATGTGCACCACACCGCGCGGCGTGAAAAACGCGAAGCGCGCGATCAGTTCCACGTTCGCGGCGGCGAAGCTGAGCTTGTGATCGGCGTGCCCGGCATCGTTGCCGTGCCGCGTGAACTGAGCGGGCGGGAACCGCGCCGCGATCGTGTCGATGTCGGCTTCGACCGTCACGTCCCAGTCGTTCACATGGTCCAGGAGCCCGAGCGCCAACAGCAGCCCGCTGGCCCCGAGCGCATGCGGGAGCCGCTCGCGTTCGAGCACCGCGAGCATCTCGCGCAGAGGTTCGAGAGGCGGGTGCGCACTCACGACGCTGCGCCGTGCCTCACGGCTTCCGCGGCTCCGTCGGCGAGTGCTTCGTGCAGCGCACTCGCCATCTCGTCGAGGCCCGGCAACGGCTCGGCCGGGGCACTCATGTGGCGCGACGCGGCGGCGCCGAGTCGGTCGGCGACCGTGGTTGCGCCCGAAGCGCCGCCGGCCTGTCCGATGCCGCCATACTCAGCGTAGCGCTCGGCGATGCGGGCACGCCGCGCATCGAAGGTTTCTTCGGTCGCGGGTGCCGCCATCCAGCCTTCGAGCACCGCCTCGTGCATGGCATCGATCGCGGCGGCGGTCTCCCGGTTGAAGCCGCCCGCCGAGACCAGCCCGCGCACGCACGCATAGAGCGTGAACACTTCCCACTCGCGCCACGCCTGCGCGCGCGTGGCGATCGGCACCGCATCGGCTTCGACGATCTGTTCGAATAGTCGGGGTGCGGTCGACGCGTGGAACGCGGCGATCGCCCGCCCTCGCGCGGCGGGATCGTCGATCACTTTTCGAGCAGCTCGCGGGCGCGCTGGGTCGCCTGCACCACCGACTTGATGAGCGTCACGCGCAGGCCGCCCTCTTCGAGCTGCAGCAGCCCGTCGATCGTGGTGCCGGCGGGAGTCGTGACGTTGTCCTTGAGCATCGCCGGGTGCGCGCCGGTCTCGATCACCATCGCCCCTGCGCCGAGCACCGTCTGCGCCGCCAGCTCGGTCGCGAGGTGGCGGGGGAGTCCCATCTTGACGCCGCCCTCGGCCATCGACTCGATCACCACATAGATGAACGCCAGGCCGCTCGCCGACAGTCCGGTGATCGCGTCGAGGTGCTTCTCGTCGACCATCACCACCCGTCCGACCGCCGAAAAAATCGCGCGCGCGATCTCGAGGTGCGCAGGGGTCGCATGCGCACCTCGAGACACGCCGGTGATCGCGCGCTTGATGAGCGCCGCGGTGTTCGGCATTGCGCGCACGACGGGAACTGCTCGCGCGAGGCGCTTCTCGATGAACGAGGTACTCACCGAGGCGGCGACCGAGATCAGCAATGCATCTTTGTCGATCGATTCGCCGAGGTCATCGAGGACCGGACCGACCTGCTGCGGCTTGACTGCGAGCAGCACCACATCGGCGCCGCGCACCGCGTCGCGATTGGTCTTCGCCGCGGTCACGCCGAGTTGCGTGACGAGTTGCTCGCAGCGTTCGGCCGAGCCCGCTGTCACCACGATGCGCGAGGCCTCGATTGCCTGGGCGTCGATCAACCCGCGCGCGAGCGCTTCTCCGAGCTTGCCGGCGCCGATCAGGGCGAGGCGTGATACCTGAAGCATGCACGACTCCTTCGAGGGCCGGGCTCAGGACGGCGGGGTGGTGCTCCAGTCGTAGAAGCCGCGCCCGGTCTTGCGACCGTGCAGACCCGCGAGCACCATCCGCTTGAGCAGCGGAGGTGCGGCGAAGCGCGGTTCCTTGAACTCGTCGAACATGATTTCCGAGATGAAGTAGGTGGTGTCGAGTCCCACGTAGTCGCCGAGCAGCAACGGCCCCATCGGGTAGCCGCAGCCGAGCTTCATGGCGTTGTCGATGTCGTCGCGGCTCGCGAGACCCTGCTCGAACAGTCGCACCGCGTCGAGCATGTAGGGGATCAGCAGACGATTGACCACGAACCCGGTCGAGTCGCCGCAGCTGACCACCGTCTTGCCGATCGCCATGCACCACGCATTCGCAGCCTTCAGCGCGTCGGCGTCGGTGCGCACGGTCTTCACCACTTCGACCAGCTTCATGAGCGGGACCGGGTTGAAGAAGTGCAGTCCGATCACGCGCTCCGGTCGTTTGGTGAAGGTCGCAAGCTCGGTGATCGAGAGGCTCGAAGTATTCGAAGCCAGGATGGTTCCGGGTGCGCACAGTCCGTCGAGTGACCCGAGCAGCTCGCGCTTGGCCGACACGTTCTCGACGATCGCCTCGATCACCAGATCGCAGTCGGCGAGGTCTTTGAGCTCGGTCGAGCCCTTCAAGTTCGCGAGCGTGCGATCCATGTCGTCCTGGCTCAACTTGTTCTTCTCGACGCCGCCCTGCAGGAACTTGCGGATCGAGCCGAACCCCTTCTCGAGCGCGTTCGCCGACACTTCACGCACCACGGTCGGGAATCCGGCCTGCGCGCTCACCTGCGCGATGCCGGCGCCCATGAGCCCGCAGCCAACCACCCCGACCTTGCGAATCGTCATGAAGGGAATCCTCCTCGAAAGCCATCGGCCGGGCGCATCGCGCATGCGGCGGGCCCGCGGGCGCACTTTGATTGTTGCAGCATACGGAGCCGCACCCGCGCGAAACAAGGCGAGCGCATGCTAGATTTTGTGTGTTCGATTCGCGCACCCCACCGGAGCCCTCGCCATGTTCGCTCGATCCCGCGGCACCTCTCTCGCTCTGTGCGGCCTGCTCGCCGCATCGCTCGCGTTCGCGGACACCGCTCTGCCGCCGATGCCGCTCATGCAGCAGTACGTGTTCGGAGTGCTGCGCAAGGGTCCGAAGTGGACCGCCGACAAGTCGCCGGCACTCGACAGCCTGCAGGCCGGACACATGGCGCACCTGGGCCGCATGTGGAAGGAAGGTTGGCTGGTGGCCGCGGGGCCGGTCACGGCGCGCAATGGCTGGCGCGGCCTCCTGATCTTCCGCGCCGACTCGGCCTCGCAGGTGCGCGCACTCTCCGAGCAGGACCCGGCGGTGCGGGCGGGGCGGCTCGCGGTCGATCTGTGGCCGTGGTTTGCACCGCAGGGAATCGGTCAGGGCTACACGGCGCGCACCGCGCGGCTCGGGCCGGGCTCGGACTCGATGGTCACCCGCTGGGTCACGCTGCTCCGCACCAGTCCCAAACCGAGCCAGCTCAAAGGTGCCGCGCTCGATTCCATGCGGCGCGGTCACCTCGCGCACATTCTCGGGCTGCTCGCGAGTGGTCACGCCCGCGCGGCCGGCCCGCTCACCGGCGCCGGCGACATCGAGGGCCTCACCGTATTCGTCACCGATTCGCTCGACGCATGGACGCGCGCCAATGCCGATCCGGCCGCGCGTTCGGGTGATCTCACCATCGAACTGTTTCCGTGGTGGTGCGCCTACGGCGTGCTGCCGGGGGAGGAGTGAACATGCCGAACGCCTCGACGCTCCCGATTCCGCGCCCGGCCGCGAACGAATACGCGCCTTACTATGGCCGCTACATCGATCGCGTGACCGGCGACGATGCGCTCGCGAGCCTCGAGTCTCAGATCGTCGAAACACTCGCGCTGCTCGCGGGTCTCGACGACGCCAGGTCGCTCCATCGCTATGCGCCCGGCAAGTGGAGTGTGAAGGAAGTGGTCGGCCACCTGACCGATGCCGAGCGCGTGTTCGCGTATCGCGCGCTGCGCTTCGCGCGCGCCGACCGCACCCCGCTGCCGGGTTTCGACGAGAACGTCTACGTGCCCGAGGGACGCTTCGACGCGCGACCGATGCGCGACATCGCATCGGACTTTCGCCTGGTGCGCGAGGCCTCGCTCGCGCTGTTTCGATCGCTCGACGCCGAGGCACTCGTGCGGGTCGGCGAGGCGAACCAGTCGCCCATGAGCGTGCGCGCGCTGGCATGGGTGCTCGCGGGCCACGAACTGCACCACGTCACGATCCTGCGCGAGCGCTACGGCCTCTAAAAGAAAGTGCCCCCACGCAATTCCAAACTCACGGCGTGTGGGCCGCGTGCCGGAAAGAGGATGCGCGGGGGCGGTTCCCCCACTCGGCGTCCTCTGCGCCGAGGGTTGAAGCCATGAGCCTCGGCGGCCCGTCTTACGCCGCTCTTACAAGCCGGCCGGCGGTGGGATAGAGTCGCCGCCATGCCGCCCCTGTTCCCGCTGCTGGTGCGCCGCCGGCTGCTGCGAAGACTCGCGGGAACGTGGCGGGTCGCGGTGCTTTCCGCGCCCGCCGGCTTCGGCAAGTCGACGCTCGCCGCGCAGGCGATCCGCGGCCGTCGCGCGACCTGGATCCGCATCGGGCCCGACCACCGCGCGCTCTCGAACCTGATCGGGGCGTGGATCGGCGCCGCCTCGGCGCGAGCCGATGGTGCACTGCCGCGCACGCGCCGGCTGTTCGAAGTGCATCGCGATCTGGAGCGCGACCTGGGACTGCTGACGGCGAGCCTCGCCGCCGAGTTCCCGCCCGGCCGCGGCGAGCGCGTGCTGGTGCTCGACGACGTGCACGAACTCGACGGCGCGACCGAGGTGATCCAGTGGCTCACCCGCGTGCTGCTCTCGATGGGGCCGCGCGTCCGCACGCTGGTGACGTGCCGCGGCTCGTGCCCGTTGCCGCTCGCGCGCTTCGAAGTCGAGGGCGGAGTGCTGCAGCTCGGTGTCGACGATCTCGCGTTCACGCTCGCCGAGGAACACGAATGGCTCGCACGAGTACTGGGAGCCCCCACGGCGCGCCGCGTCACGGCGGAGTTGCGCGACTCGTTCCGCGGCTGGCCGGCGGGGCTCGCACTTGCGGTGCGGGGCCTGAGCGAAGCGCCGG
>JABFRW010000110.1 GCA_013140805.1 Candidatus Eisenbacteria bacterium | reverse complement strand
GCCCGATAGCGGCCGGCGGCGAGATGCTGCTCGAACTCGGTCGGCGCCTGTGCCTCTGCCACCGCACTTGCGGCCAGCAGGCCGGCGACGACCAGCGCCGCGAGCCTCACGGCCGCGGCATGCCCAGCTCGCCCATGTGTTCGCGCAGCACGCGCAGACAATTGAACATGCGAACTCGCAGCGTCGATTCGCGGCGCTGCGCGCGTGCGGCGATCCGTGCGTAGGGCCAGCCTTCGAAGTAGTGGAGCTGGATGATCTCGCGGCAGCGATGATCGAGTGCTCGCAGCCCGGTGGCCAGGCGGGCGTGTTCGTCGTTCACCTCGGCGAGGCGCGAGGGCTCGGGCCCGGGGTCGACTTCGGTCTCGTCGAGCGGTTCCGCGCGGCGCACGCGCTGGCGCCTCACGCGGTCGATCGCGCGCGCCAGCGTGACGGTGCGCACGAACGCGCGCAGCCCGTGAGTGAGCCGGAAGTCCGCACTCGAGGCCGCCCGCCACACCTGCGCGATCACGTCCTGCACCACGTCTTCGATCTCTTCGCGGCTCAGGTTGAGGCGCCGGTGGAAGAGGATGGCGCGGGACCAGCGCTCGACCTCGCGACACGCCTCCGGATCGCCGCTCACGAAGCGGCGCACCGACGCATCCTCGATCGCGGGCGACGAATCGCCGACGGTGGCGGAAGCGGCGGGCGGGAGTCGGGGCGAATCGTTCAGGCGGCCCTCCTTGAAGATCGAGCGCGCGACGCGGCAGACGCGGTTCGCGCGATGGAGTATAAACGCCTGAGTCGCTGGTGCGACCTGTGAGCGGAAAGCCGCGCCAAGGAGCCGACATGACCCACGAGCAGGCGGAGCCGCTGATTTCGGATTGGGCGCGCGGAGCGCTGGAGGCTGCGCGCGCGGCCGAGGTCGAGCGTCATGTCACGACGTGCGATCACTGCCGGGCCGCCGCGCAGGCGGCGCACGCGCTGCTCGCCGAGACGAAGCGCGTCTCCGCTTTGGCCGGGCGCCATCCCTCTTCGGACCAGCTCGCCCGTTACGTGAGTGCTGCCGACTCGGAGCCGCTGGCAGCCCTCGCAACCACCGGAGTCCATGTGCGGGAGTGCTCGGCGTGCCGCGAAGACGTCGCGCTGATGCGTGCCGCCGCATCCCCGGGCTGGTTCGCCGCGGTGCGCGCCGGGTTCGTTGGCGCGCCGGCACCGGTGCGGGCCCTGCAGCCCGCGCTGGCGCTGGTCGCCCTGCTGCTCGCCTATCCCGCGTGGCTCGGTCTGGTGCAGGCGCCGCGCGAACGTGCAGAGACCGAACGAAGGCTGATCGCTTCCGAGGACGCACGCCGGGCGGCCGAGCGCCGAACCAGCGAGCCGTCCGTGGCACCCGCAACCGGCGGAGGCGTGGTGGCGCTGGTGCTTCGCGGACCGACGCGCTCGGCCGCGACGCTCCCGACCTTGCGGCTCCAGCCCGGGCAACTCGAGCAACCGCTGTTGCTCGATGCTTCACCGCCGGACGTACGGCTCTCGATCCGCATCACCGGAGCATCCGGCGTGGCGGTGTGGAGCGTCACGGGACCGCGCGAAGAGTTCTGGGATGCCTCGAATCAGCTGGTCGGCGTACGCGTGCCCGCGACCCTGCTGGCCCCCGGCGACTATCGCATCGAGCTGGCGGCCGCCGGTCACCCGGAGCCGCTGCTGACCGCCGAGTTCCGAATCCTGCCTCCGCGCTAAACGCGGGCGCCGCTGGCGCGACGGTCTGGGTGGACATCCACCCCACGATCGAGGAGGCCTCCCATGCGCCGTGCGTTTCGGAAATCCCACCTTTCCCTGGCTGTCGCAAGACTGTTGCTCGTCAGCTCGGCGTTGATCGGCTCTGCGATCGCACACGCCGACGATGTCGGACTCGAATGGAACGCGGCGACGAACCTCGCCGGAGCGCGCTGGACCTACGGCACCAAGGCGCTGGTGACCGGCACGCTCACGCTGTGCCCGAACGCGTTCACCGATGGTCTGGGAGTTCAGTACTGGCGCGAAAGCGTCAGCGCGAGTGCGGCAGCCGCGGTCTTCAATCCCACCGCGATCGCCCGCGCCGTCAGCGACATCGGCATCCTGCCGAGCAAGTCGTTCGCGCTGCGGCCCAGCGGGGCGTGGTCGGTGGTGCGATGGACAGCGCCGATCGCCGGCACCTACACGGTACGCGGTCGCTTCATCGCGCGCGTGGATGGCGGCACGATCGCGCAGGGTGAAGTGGCGATCGTGCGCGGAAGCGAGCTGTTGTTCAGTCGCTTCCTGCGCTCCGATCGCACCGGAGGAACCGCGACGGTGGTGACCACGATCGTGTGCGCGACCGGCGAGCAGGTGGACTTTCAGATCGCCCCGGGGAGTACCGGCATGGGACTCGACGCAACCGTGAACTGGGAATCGCCGAGCGATCCGAACGGCCCCGTGATCACCTTTGGGCCACATCGCTTCGCCATGGCGCGCTGGCCGGGCGCGGCGTCCGACGAGCTGGCGTTCGATCCCGTGAACCGCCGCCTCGCGAGTTCGGGCGCACTTCGCGATCGCTGCGGCACGCTGGTGAGCGCGGGACCCGCCAGCGGTGTGGGCCTGGCGTGGGATCACATGACATCGACCTACTGGCAGGTGACGCCCGATCGAGTCGTGCGCCGCTGGAGTGCGGCAGGCGCGCTGCTCGACACCGTGTTCACGGTGCCGAGCACCTTCACGGTGCCGGGCTCGGGACTCGACACGCTCGAAAGTGTCCGCGGCATCACGGTGGACTCGTCGTTCGTCTACTTCGTGGATGCCGGAGCCAACCCCGGTCAGATCACGTCGAACGCGTGGTTCAAGTTCACGCGCGCGGGAGCGCCGATCAAGTCATCGCGTTCGACCAACTTCGTCGCCAATCTGGATGCCGACTTCGACGCGCTGGTGGACGACATCGTGTGGTCGCCCATGACGAGCCCGGTCTACCCGGGGCGGCTGCTGATCGCGCTCGAACACAGCGGTATTCAGGTGGTGGACCGCGACGGCAACTTCATCGCCAAGTTCCGCTGGAGCACGCAGGACCTGCCGCCCAAGAACCCCGCGATCTCGCAGTACTACGGGCGCCTCGGTGCGTTCGCGGGTCTGGCGCTCGATCCCCTGACGGGCAATCTCTATCTGGGTGACAACGACAAGGGTTACGCGCAGGCGTGGGTGCGTCTGCCGGGTCCCGGGACCACCTCGTTCGCAATCGGCGTCTTCAGCGCCCTCGAGTATCCGCGCCCCGGCTGCACGCTGCCGCTCTGGGAGGACCCGATCTCCGGGCCGGTGATGCTCGGGCTCGCGTGGCGGCCGTCCGACGCCATGGGCTACACGGTCGACGTCAACACCGGCGATCTGTGGCGGCTCGATCCGCGCACCGGAGTGACCGCGAGGCTGGGGCCGACCGGCGCCAGCGCCCGCGGAGTCGCCTACGCCGCGGACCGCGATGCGCTCTACGTGCTCGATCTGACCGGAATCGGCGACCGGGTGTTCGTGGTGGATCCGCGCACCGCCGAGGCGAGCCCGCTCGCGCAGGCAACCGGTTTCTTCCCGACCGACCTCGCCTACAACGCGGTCGACGGATTCCTCTACGGCATCGACAACACACCGCCCGCACGGCTGATTCGCATCAACCGCGACACCGGCAGCAGCACGGTGGTCGGCAACACGACGGCGGCCCGCGGACTCGACTGGGATCCCGGCACCAATCGGTTGTGGGCGGTCGGCTACGGCGCGACCCAGGGGTTGATGCTCTCGATCGATCCCGCCACCGGTGCGACCACCACGCTGTCGAGCGATCCCGGCGCGACGTTCCGCGACGGGCTGGCCGTCATCCGCGCGACCGGCAGTGCGCTCACGACCGCGGTCGAATCGGAGCTGGTGACCCCGCCGCGTGCCGCGCTGCAGGCGACGCCGAACCCGGCGCGTGACGAAGTGAAGCTCACGTTCTCGCTGCCGCTGGCCGGCGAGATCCGCGTGCGGATCTTCGACGTTGCGGGACGCGAAGTGCGCAGCGTCCATCGCGGCGCACTCGCGGCCGGCGTCCATCGCATGAGCTGGGACGGTCGCGACGATTCCGGCCGGCGCATGCCGGCGGGCGTCTACTTCGCGCGCGCCGAATCGGGCTCGACCTCGCGGGTCGCACGGATCGTACGAGTGGATTGATCCGAGCCGCGCCCATCCGACCGTGGCCCGCGCTGGTTCTCCGGCGCGGGCCACCGGCGCGTCGCGCATTGTGAGCCGTGAAAACCGCGTGCTAGCCTTTCACGCCCTTCACAATCGGCGCAGGGCGCGGCCCTAGCCTCGATGCTCGCCCGCGCTTGAGCTCCTCTCACCATCGGGGATTCGTGTGACCACCCAGCCCGCCACGTCCGATCTGCAAGCCGTCGAATCCCTCAAGTCCGCGCGTGAGCGAATCATCACCGAGCTGCGCAAGGTGATCGTCGGACAGGACGAAGTGGTGGACCAGCTCCTGATGGCACTTTTCGCGAACGGCCACGTGCTGCTGGTGGGAGTGCCGGGACTCGCCAAGACGCTGCTGATCTCGAGTCTCGCGCGGGTGCTGGATCTCAACTTCAATCGCATCCAGTTCACGCCCGACCTGATGCCGAGCGACATCACCGGCACCGACGTGATCGAGGAAGAACCCGCGACCGGCAAGCGCGCGATCCGCTTCATCCGCGGCCCGGTGTTCGCGAACATCGTGCTGGCCGACGAGATCAACCGCACGCCGCCCAAGACCCAGGCGGCGCTGCTTCAGGCGATGCAGGAGAAGCAGGTCACCGCCGGCGGCCAGACCTTCGACCTCACGCTGCCGTTCTTCGTGCTCGCAACCCAGAACCCGATCGAGCTCGAGGGCACCTATCCGCTGCCCGAGGCCCAGCTCGATCGTTTCATGTTCAACGTATTCGTCGATTACCCGAGCGAGGCCGAGGAGGAGAAAATCGTCGCGACCACCACTTCGGCCTACGAAGCGAAGCTCGATCGGGTGCTGAGCGGCGCCGACATCATCGCGCTTCAGAAGCTGGTGCGCCGCGTGCCGGTCGCCGATCACGTGGTTCGCTACGCCGTGCGACTGGCGCGTGCGACGCGCGGTGGAGCCTCGAGCAGCGGCGGCGCCGGAGCGCCCGAGTTCGTGAAGCAGTGGGTGTCGTGGGGTGCGGGGCCGCGCGCCTCGCAGTACCTGGTGCTCGGCGCCAAGACCCGCGCGGTGCTGATGGGGCGTTTCGCGCCCGGCATCGAGGACGTACGCGCGGTTGCCCCCGCGGTGCTGCGGCATCGCATCGTGACGAACTTCAGCGCCGAGGCCGAGGGCATCAAGCCCGACCGCATCATCCAGGATCTGCTGAAGACGATTCCGACCGAGTAGCGCGCCGAGCTTCGCAGCCCCACCCGAACCCGGAGAACACGGCATGCCCGAGGCCGCTCGCGTACCGCCACGTGATTCCGTCGAGTTGAAACGCCAGATCGGGCTCTACGCCGCGACCGCGATCACGGTCGGCAACATCATCGGCTCCGGCATCTTCCGCTCGCCGAACTCGGTCGCCCAGGATCTGCACGGGGTCGGGATCGTGATCCTCGCGTGGGTGGTGGGCGGCATTTTGTCGATCTGCGGCTCGCTGGTGCTCGCCGAACTCGCGGTCACGCATCCGCGCACCGGCGGACTCTACGTGTTCATCCGCGAGGCGTTCGGCGACGCGTGGGGCTTCGTGTTCGGCTGGGCGAACCTGTGGGTGATCAAGCCGACTGTGATCGCCTCGATCACGAGCGTGTTCGCGCTCTACTTCTGCCAGGCACTCGGCCTGCCAGACTCGACGCAGTTCGTGGTCGGTGCGGCGGCGATCGTGCTGCTCACGTTCGTCAACTGGCTGGGCGCGCGCGAGGGCGCCGGCACCGCTTCGGTGCTCACCACGCTCAAGGTGATCGGAATCCTCGGCGTGTGCGCTGCCGCGTTCCTGCTGCCGGCCACTGCGCCGGGCACTCCGATGCCCGTCGTCGAGGCGGTGGCCGCCAAACCACTGCTCACCGCGTTTTTCGCCGCCATGATCGGGATCCTGTTCGCCTACGACGGCTGGACCGATTCCACCTACGTCGCGGGCGAGATCAAGAATCCCAAACGCGTGATGCCGATCGCGATCGTGTGGGGCACCTGGCTGGTGGTCGGCATCTACGTGCTCACCAACCTCGCCTACTACACAGTGCTCGGCGACGACGGCGTGCGCGCTTACCAGGCGGTCGGCTCCGAGACGGTACGGCGGGTGCTCGGTGAGTGGGGTGCCAAGGCGCTCGCGGTGCTGGTCGCGATCTCGACCTTCGGCACCACCAACGGCGCGATCCTGACCGGGCCGCGCGTCACGCAGGCGATGGCCGCGGACGGGCTGCTGTGGAAGCCGATGGCGGGACTCGATCCGCGCCGTGGCACCCCGTCGCTCGCGCTGTGGGTCCAGGCGGTGCTGTCGATCGTGTGGCTGCGCGTGGCGGGCGGCTTCGATGACGTCTCGGGCTGGTTCGTGACCACTTCGTGGCTGTTCTACGGCGTCTCGACCGCCGCGCTGTTCGTGTACCGCCGCCGCGAGAAGGAAGAGAAGCTCGAGGCGCCGAGCTATCGCGCCGCGTTGTTCCCGCTCACCGCGATCGTGTTCATGGCCGTGACCGCCGTCATCATCTACAGCGACTTCACGACCAGCACGCCGCTCGAGATCGAAGGGGTGAGCGGTCCGCTGGTCGGCATGATCGCGCTGATCCCGCGCGCCGGCCTGGGCGTGCTGATCGCGCTGATCGGATTCCCGGTCTACTGGCTGTGGAAGGGTCGAAAGCGGATGGCATGAGCTACGCCCACACCACGCCCTACTTCGATGCCGAACTCTACGACCTGTCCTACGCGTGGTACGACGCCGACCGGGCCTTCTACGTCGGCGAATCGAGCCGCGCCGGCGGGCCGGTCCTCGAAGTCGGTTGTGGATCGGGCCGGCTTCTGATTCCGGCGGCCGCGGCTGGAGCCGACATCGACGGCATCGACCTGGAGCCGGCGATGCTCGACCTGCTGCGTGCGAAGGCCGCGCGCGCCGGGCTCACGCCTCACGTCGCGCAGGCCGACATGCGTGACTTCACCCTGCCGCGCCGCTACGCGCTCATCACGATTCCGTTTCGCGCGCTCCTGCACAACCTCACCGCCGAAGATCAGCTCGCGACCCTGCGCTGCTGCCGGGAGCATCTGGCGCCGGGCGGGCGCCTGCTCTTGAACCTGTTCTTTCCGAGCATGGCCTTCATCCAGGCGAAAGACGGCGTGCCCCAGCTCGAGCGCGAGTTCACGCACCCGGAGTCGATGGCGCTCGTGAAGATGGAATCCACGACCCATTACGATCGCGTGCGTCAGACGCTCACCACCGACCGCACCGTCACCGAGACTCCCGCGAGCAGCGCACCGCGCGTGCATCGCTACGCCTTCACGCTGCGCTGGATCTGGAAAGCCGAGATGGAGCTGCTGTTGCGCGCCGCGGGCTTCGAGCGCTTCGAGGTGCGCGGCGGCTTCGAAGGCGCCCCGTTCGAGCGCGACGACCAGGAAATGGTGTGGACCGCGTGGCGGGAGTGACGCGATGAGCGGCTCGAACTACCTGGACCCCGCGGTGGTCGCGCGGCTCGCGCATCTCGACGTGCGCGCACGACTGGTGGTCGAGGGCTTCATCGCCGGCATGCACCGCTCGCCGTTTCACGGCTTCAGCGTCGAATTCGCGGAGCATCGTCCTTACATGCCGGGTGACCCGCTCAAGAACCTCGACTGGAAGGTGTGGGCGCGCAGCGACCGATTGCTCGTCAAGCAGTACACCGAAGAAACCAATCTGCGTTGTCATCTGCTCGTCGACCTGTCGGGCTCGATGGGTTTCCGCTCGCCGCGCGCCGTGATGAGCAAGCTCGACTACGCGCGCTCGCTGTCGGCCGCACTGGCGTACCTGATGTTGCAGCAGCAGGACGCGGTCGGGGTCCTGACCTTCGCGGACCGCCCCCTGACGTTCGTGCCGGCGCGCGCGGTGCGTTCGCACCTCGACGTGGTGCTCAAGACGCTCGCGAGCGCCGAGGCACAGGGCCGCACCCGCCTGGGCCCCGCCCTGCACGAAGTGGCGGAGCGCATCAAGCGGCGCGGGCTCGTGGTGCTGTGCTCGGATCTGATGGACGACCCCGCCGAGGTCTTGAAGGCACTGCAGCACTTCCGCCACCGTCAGCACGAAGTGGTGGTGTTCCACATCCTCGATCCCGACGAGGCGGACTTTCCCTACAACGACACCGCCACGTTCGTCGACATGGAAAGCGGCGAGCGTCTGACCACCGAACCGTGGGAGATTGCGAAGCGCTATCGCGAGCGACTCGAGGCGTGGAGCACCCACTACCAGCGGGCCTGTCGTGAACAGCTGATCGACTACGTGCGGCTCGACACCCGCACCGCGTTCGACAAGGCGCTGCTCGCCTACCTCGAGAAACGGGCGCGGCTGCTGTGAGCGTGCGATGGATCGCAACCGCAGCGCTGACGTTCGGGGTCGCGGGACTGCTCGCGCTCACCGCCGAGGGCGCCTGGCCGTTCGCTTCGCTCGAACTCCGTCACCGGCGCGAGATGAAATCGCGCGTCGCGGTCCCGGCCGATCCCACTCCGACCCGCTTCGAGGCGCTGGACGCGCTGCCGACGCGGTCGAGCGTCGCGGAGTACTCGGCCATCGAGAGGCGCGCAGTCGCGGTCGAGGGATTCGTCGAGCGCTTCGACGCCCGCGGCAACGGTGAGGTGGCGCTCCGTATCGTCCGCGAGTGGCCCACGACGCGCGGAACCACTGGCGCGCTCCTCGCTACGCTTTCACCCTCGTTCCGAGCGCGTCACCCCGAATGGGCGGTCGATGCGCTGGTCGCCGAGTTGAGGCTCACGGAGCGTGCGGAACTCCCCGCAGGCGGCGAGGCGCGCCGCGTGCGGGTGAGCGGCTGGCTGATGTTCGACGCGGCATGGAGCATCCATCCGGTCACGCGGCTCGAAGTCTGGGACGCGTCCCTGGCGCGCTATCGTGACGCGGGTGTGTATCCCGAAGTGACGACGAAGCGCGGAGGCGGCGCGTGAATTTTCTGAATCCGCTGTTCCTGTTCGGTCTTGCCGCCGCTTCGATCCCGATTCTCATCCACCTCTTCACCCGCCGGAAGCCGCGCGAGATCCTCTTTCCCTCGCTCGCGTTTCTGAGCGAGGTGCAACAGAGCGAGATCCGGCGCCTCAAGCTCAAGCAGTGGCTGTTGCTGCTGCTGCGCACGCTGGCCGTGGCGTGCCTGGCACTCGCGATGGCGCGGCCGGCGATTCGCGGATCGTTCGGCCAGGGCTCGGCGCCGACCACCGTGGTGGTGCTGGTGGATCGCAGCGGCAGCATGTCCGCGGGCTCTCGCGAGGGCACGCTGTTCGCCGCGGCGCGGCGCGCGGTCGAGCACGTGCTCGCCTCGCTCGGGCCGGCCGATGAGGTGCTGCTGGTGCCGTACGACGCAGCGGCCGCGCCGCTCTCGCCCGAGCCGTCGACCGATATGGCGCGGGTGCGAGGTGCGCTGCAATCGCTCGCACCCGGTGCCGCGACCACGAATCACCGTGCCGCACTCGAAGCGGCCGCGCGGGCATTGAGCGCGAGCCGCCGGCTCAACAAGGAGCTGTTCTGGCTGAGCGATCTGCAGGCCGCCGGATTCGGCACCGACTCGCTGCCCGCGGCACTTCGCGATCCGGCGTTCGCGAATGCGCGCATCTACCTGGTGCCGTTCGCGACGACGAATCGCGCCAACGCGGCACTGACCGACGCGAGTCTGGCGCCGGCCGAGACCGGCGGAGCGCTCGAGGTCGGCGCTCAGGGCTTCGACGCACAGGCCGGCGACCTCGCGGTCGAGGTTCAGGAATCCGACGGGAGCTCGCTGGGACGCGGCTTCATCGCGCTGCCGGCGCGCGGATCCGCCGGCACGCTGCTGCCCCTGAGCCGTGTGCCGGCCATCGGGGCGCGCGTGTCGATTCCCGACGATGCACTGCCGCTCGACAATCAGCGCTGGGTCGCGGCAGGACGCGACGGCGGACTGCGCGTGGTGCTGCGCGAGGACGGTGAATCGTCGCCGCTGAGGCTTGCGCTCGAAGCCGGCTCGCCGGCGTCGGGGCTGGTGGTCCGCGCAGCCGGCGCCACCGAGATGCCCGAGGCGCTGCGTAGTGCCGACGTGGTGGTGCTGAACGATCTCGAACGCCTCGGTGCCGCCGAAGCGCAGGCAGTGCTCGATCATCATCGCGCGGGTGGTGCAGTGCTGGTGGTGTTCGGTGCGCGCGCGGACGCTGCGTGGTGGAACGAATCGGTGCTGGGGGCACTCGGCCTCGGCCGCCTGGGCGATCCCGTCGCTGCCGCGAGTGGCGCGTCGTGGCGCCTGATGCGCGCGGTCGCCGACCATGCCGTGCTGTCGGGATTCCCCGCGCGCGCGGGTGAGCCGCTCTCTTCGGCGCGGTTCTTCGCGATTCGCGGCTTCACGCCGGCCGCCGCAGCGCGCCCGCTGCTCGAGTTCGATCGCTCGCACCCGGCGCTGATCGAGGCACCTCACGCGCTCGCGCTGGTTGCGTCGTTCGGCGCCGGGGCGTCGGACCTGTCGACCAGCGGCGCGTTCCTGCCGCTGCTCCATCAGATGGTGAAAGTGCTGGGGCGCGGGAGTGCGGCGCCATCGCTCGAGCCCGGCGAGCGCTTCACGATGCCGGCGACCACCGGCCCGTGGCGCATCGAGGATGCCGACGGGCGCGAGCTGCCTTCGGAGCTGGTCACGCGTGACGGCGCCACGCACCTCGAGTCGGAGCGGCTCGAGCGCCCGGGGCTCTATCGGGTCACGCAGGCGGGCGCGCTGCGCGCCAGCTTCGCGGTCAATCCGAGCCCCGCCGAGTCCGACC
>JABFRW010000109.1 GCA_013140805.1 Candidatus Eisenbacteria bacterium | reverse complement strand
CAGCGGTCCCCTCGAAGGTTGAGACGAGTTCGGCGCTCAGATCGTTGTGAGCCCAGCGGCGCATGGCGGGGCGAATGACCCGCGGATCCGAGAGGGCGCGGGCCAGCTCGAAAGCTTCCGAGGCGGGCGCGAAGACCCGCGCCGCGGAGATGCGTGCGGCGAGGGTGCTCGAGTCGACGCCCTGACAGTGAAACGCGAGCGCGATCCACGCGCGCGCCGCCTCGCCGCGTGCGGCCGCAGCTGAGTCGGCGAGCGGCTCGACGGCGCGCTCCGCGATCGAGCCGCCGTAGTCGTCGCCCGCGAATTCCTCGAGTGCCCGCGCGAGCGCGGCATCGACGTCGAGCGACTCGGCCTCGGTGGCCCGCCACCAGGCGATCAAGCGAGTACCGCCGAGCGGCCGCGGCGCGGTCGCGCGCGCAAGCAGCTGCTCTTCGAGCAGTTCGCCGAACTCGACCAGCGAGCCGACCGCGCTCGACTCGGCCTGTGCGAATCGGGCGTGCGCACGGTCGTCTCGGCACCGATCTTCCTGGATCGACAGGCCTGAGCGCGCCCATTGCAGAGCGTCCCGGATGTCGGTGAGGGCTCGCGTCACGGCCGCGCGATCCGGGGCGACGAGCGCGACAACCGCCGCGCGCAACACTTCGGGCCCCGCCTCGAGATGGCGCGTCGCCCGCCGCAGCGCCTCACAGGGTCCGCCCGACGCGGCGCCGGTCGTCGCGGTGCGCCATGCTCGGAGGAACTCGGCAGGGTCGCGCTCCCACGGGCGACTCTCGACCACTCGATCGAGGTCGCCGGCGATGCGCGCCGCGAGCGCTTCGCGCGACAGATCGAACGGAGCGGCGAGCGCACTCGGCTTCACCTCGGTCAGGCGTCGTGCCAGTGACTCGAGCCACCGCCTCTCGGACGCGAGCGTCAGCGTCGATGGTGGGGTGTAGCCCGATTCGGTGCCACCGGCCGGATCGCGCTCGGGGTGGAAGTTCAGCGAACCGGTCGCGTATGCGTGTTCGAGCTCGCGCAGCCGCTCCCGGTCGGTGGCCGCGCGGGCTGGTGCGAACGCGAGCGTCACCAGCAGTACTGCGGCCAGCGTCCTGCTCGCGAGTCGAGCCGTCACGGAGCGCTCACAGTCGCGCGACCACTTCGCGTACCAGCGTCATTGGATCGCCCACGCTCAGCGGGCCGGTGGCGAGAAACGCCTGTCCGTACTTCACTCCGATCTGCCAGCCCCAGTAGCGCGCATACGATTCGAACACGTCGCGCACGCTCGGCAGGTGATCGGCGCGGGGCTTTTCGGGATTGTGGAACTGCGTCTGGTGGCAGTCGAGTGCGCGAATCCAGTCTTCGAAGAACGGAGAGATGTCGACCACGAAGGTCGGTCGCGTGCCGGGCGGGATGAAGTAGTAGTAGATCGCCTTGGCCTGGAAGGGTTCGCCATCGACCGGCGCCTTGCGAAGGTGTGCGAGATTGAACGCGTTCGAAACGATCTGCCCGGTCTTGTAGTGATCGTTGTGTCCGAGCCCGCGTCCGATCGGCAGATCGTAGTAGGGCGCCATGATGATCTGCGGCTGATGGCGCCGCAGCAGCCCGGCGACCTTGCAGCGGTTCTCGAACGTGTCCTCGACTCGGCAGTCGCCGAGATCGAGATTTTCGCGCACGTCGAGCTTCAGGATCCGCGCAGCTTCCTCGCACTCGCGCAGCCGGCTCTCCGGGGTCCCCCAGCCCATGTCGCCGGTCGTCATGTCGACGATGCCGGTGCGATGGCCGAGCGACTTCATCTTGAGCAGCAGGCCACCGGCGCCGATCTCGGCGTCGTCGGGGTGGGGACCGAAGACAAGGATGTCGACAGGCATCCATTCCTCCAGGGATACGAATGGGCGGCCGGAAGGCGGGGTGGACTCCGGCGAAAGCTCGAAAACGAGGGGGCGGGGCGGCACGCAGCGCCGACCCGCCGCGCATCATAAGGAGCGTTCGCATCGCTGCACAACGGCCGCACGGAGTATGCTGCGCCCCCCGAGACGCCCCGTGGAGGTGGTGATGTTCTATTTCGCCTATGGCACCGATCTCGATCCGACCGAGTTCCGTGCCCGCTGCCCGCAGTCGCGCGAGATCGGCGTCGCCGCACTCCCGGATCACCGGCTGCACTTTCCCGCCTATTCCGAGCGTTGGAGCGGTGGGGCGGTGGGCCTCGCGGTGGCCCACGGGCATCGGGTGTGGGGTTACGTCTACCAGCTGGATCCGCAGGACCTGGTGGCGCTCGAGCGCGAGGAGGTGTGGTTCGGCGAGGGCGATCCACGCAATCGCGTCGAACGCTCGACCGGCATGGTGGAGCTGACGCGTCCCGACGACGGCTCGATTCCGCGCCGCCTGCGCGTCACGCTCTACGCGGCGCGACCCACTCAGGGCGAGGCGCCGAGTGCCGCGTGGCTCGAAGTCGCGGTGCGCGGCGCGCGCGCCCGTACGCTGCCCGAGGAGTACCTGGCGGAACTCGTCGCCACTCCGGTCGCCGGCGGCGCGACCGAGTAGTCGCGGTCGCGATTCAGTCGGTGAGTCCGACCGACTCCGGGTAGATGCGCTCGAAGTACTCCTCGACCATGCGGTCCGAGGTGAACTTCTCTTCCGCCATCGCGATGCTCGCGCTCATCATGGCGCGCCACCGTTCGGGCATCGCCCACGCCGTGAGCACCTGCTCGCGCAGCACGTGGTGCAGTGCATCGAGATCCGCCGCGTCGTCTCCGGTCTTCGGGCTCTCGATCGCCCAGCCATTGACCCCGTGCTCGCAACCCTCCGGCCACCAGCCGTCCAGAATGCTCAGGTTCAGCACTCCGTTGAGCGCGGCCTTCATGCCCGAAGTGCCGCTGGCTTCGAGCGGGAGGATTGGATTGTTGAGCCACACGTCGCAGCCGCGCGTCAGCAGGCGCCCGAGTGCCATGTCGTAGTTCTCGAGAAACGTGACGCGGCCGGGATAGCGATGCTGCGCCGCGACGATGCGCCCGATGATCGCCTTGCCGGCCTTGTCGTCGGGGTGCGCCTTGCCCGCGAAGACGAACGACACCGGCTGCGATTCGAGGAGCGCTTCCAGGCGGACCGGATCCTGCAGCACCAGATCGCTGCGCTTGTAGGCCGCCGCACGACGCGCGAAGCCGACCAGCAGTGTGCCCGGTTCCGGCGCATGCCCGGTGCGCGCACTGATCGCGGCGCGCAGTTCGGCGCGATGCACCTCGTGCGCGGCCCACAGTGCACTCGCGTCGCGCTGCGCATCTCTCACCGCGGCGGACTGCCAGGTCGGGGCGTGCACTCCGTTGGTGATCGCGAGAATCGGGGCGGCGTCCGAGACGTGTGCCCACATGGCGCGCGCGGTCTCGCCGTGCAGCTGCGAAACCGCGTTCGCGGCTCGCGCCAGTCGCAGCCCCGCGACCGTCATGTTGAACGGATCACCGCCGATCGCGCGCATCTCGGCGCCCGACAGCTCCAGGCACGCGCCGAGGCGGCGCAGATCCGGGACCGCGTGCTGCTCGTTGCCGGCGGTGACCGGGGTGTGCGTCGTGAACACGATGCGCCGCCTCGTGTCGGCCCACGCATCGGGGAACGCCAGGCCCGCCTCCATGCGCTCCGCGATCATCTCGATGCCCGCGAACACGGCGTGGCCTTCGTTGAAGTGGTAGGTCGAGACCGGAATGCCGAGCCAGTTGAGCGCGCGCACGCCGCCGATCCCGAGCAGGATCTCCTGAGCGACCCGCACGTCGGCGCCGGCCTCGTAGAGCCGGTGCGTGATCCAGCGATCCTCGGTGCGCAGCGGCTCGATCAGATAGAGCGGCACGTGGCCGTAGCGGTCCGTGACCTTCACCGCGCACGGCACTTCGTTTCCGAGCACCCGCACGCGGATGCGCACTCCGGTGTCGCGAAGGAACGAGTGGTCGTACTCGGGATACGCGTCGAACGGCAGCCCGTCGGGGCCGATGCGCTGCACCGTATAGCCGCGTTCCCACAGCAGGCCGACGGCGACCAGCGGGCGGCCCAGGTCGCGCGCCGACTTGATGAAGTCTCCGGCCAGCACGCCGAGCCCGCCCGAATAGATCGGAAACGACTCGTGAAGTCCGTACTCCATGCAGAAGTAGGCGGTGTGGGGAACGCGACTCGACATCAAGGCTCCTGGAAGCGGTGCATTCGAACGCACGACGGCATCACGGCCCGCACACTACTGTGCTGCCGCCGGGATTTGTAGTGCGGCCGGGCCGGGGCTTTTCGCCTGTGTCCACTCGACCTACGAATTGACGCGTACGTCGCTCGTCCGAAAGGAGCATTCGATGCCGCCACGCGTTCTCGACCACCCGACCGTCGCCGAGATGGAAATTCTTCAGGTGCTGTGGAGGATCGATCGGGCCACGGTTCGAGAAGTTCGGCAGGAGCTGAGCCGGCTCCGACCGACCGGTTACACGACGGCTCTCAAGCTACTTCAAACCATGAAGGACAAGCGGCTGGTCGGTCGCGGCGAGCGCGAGAAAGCTCACGTGTACTGGGCGCTGATCGCCGAACGCGAAGTCCGCACGCGGGTGCTTCGCGGCGTGGTCGAGCGGGTGTTCGGCGGATCGTTGTCCTCGCTGGTCGTGCACGCGGTCGCGCACGCGCAGGCCCGCGTCACGGAAGGGCGCATGAAGTCGTGGGACCCCTTCGTCCTCCAGGCGCTCGCGGCTTCATTGCTCGCATGCTTCGCCCAGGGGCTGGTGCAGTGGGGCGTCGCCGCGGCCTGTCGGTCGGCGTGCGAGCGCGGTCCGTCGCGCCCCGTGACGCTTCGTCAGGCGCCGGTGCTCGAGACCGCTCGATCCGGGGCCGAGTCGTCCATCACCCATCGCACGCCCTTCGAACACGGGCATGAGCCGCCGACGCGCTTGAGCTTCGGCATCGCCTTGATCGCATCCATCGGCGTCAGCTCGCCGCTCACCACGCGGCGCAGCGCATTCGCGTAGTTCTGCAGGTCGCGACTCGCGAGGTAGCCCTCGTTGAGTTGCTTCGCCAGGTAGCGAAGGTAGTCCTCGGCGTCTGTGAAGATCTCGCCGTCGACGCCGACCATCTCGAACGCGGACTCACCCTTGCGGCGGTAGAAGCGTCGATCCGGAATGCGCAGCAGCTCGTCGTAGGCGATCCCGCGATGGGTGCCGCGGTCGCGCAGCAATTCGGAGATCGCGCCCTCCACCCGGTCGGGCGTGTCGTCCGGGAACCGGGCGCGCACGAAGCGCGTGTTGATGTCGTGGACCATGCGGCGCACTTCCTCGATGTAGCGATCCTGCGCCTCGCGATTCTTCAGGTCCTTGAAGCCGAACTTCACGTTGGTATCGCCGCCACGTTCGTCGCCGAACATCTCGAGTCCGCGCGGAAACCACTTGTTGATCGAGTGCTGAATCGAGCGCATCGAGATCAACGGATCGCCCTGCGCCGCGCGCTGCGCCCAGCGCCGCAGCGGCACCACGCCGGCCGCGAGGTGGAACGCCTCTTCGCGCAGCATCGGCGGCATGCTGTCGGCCATCGGCTTATAAGCGCACACCTTCTGCATGGTGAGCTGATACTTGCCGACGCGGTCGATCAGCGCCGCGAACGTGATGTTGTCGATGAACGAGTCGTAGTCGAGATTGAACGCGTCGAGCACATGGTTGCCGGTCTGCATCGACAGGATCTCTTCGACCATCTGCTCTCCGGTGACGCCACCGGAGACGTGGGTCCAGTCCTCGGACAGGAGCAGATGCAGCATCTGGTAACCGTGGCGCAGTTCTTCCGCCATCACGCGCAGCACCCAGTAGCGATCCTGATCGTCCATCGCGCGTTCGAGCGTGCCGGCATGCTGCTGGATGGAGCCGAATTCGGTCGAGGCTTGCGCCTTGATGATGGCGAGCAGGTGACGCGCCTGTTCCTCGGTGAGTTCGTCGGGCTTCACGCGCTTCTTCTCACCTCTGAAGTCGCCGACCTCGACGACGTCGGGCGTGTCGAGCTCGAGCTTGGCGCACAGGCAGAACTCTTCGTCGGTGGGGAAGTACTTCTGCCAGTTCTCGAGCAGCGTGTCGTAGTCCTTGAAATTGTGACGACGCCAGTGCTCGACGGCATGGTGGTACTTCTTCTCGAGCGTGATGTTCTCGACCTTCATCGCGTCTCCAGCCCCGGCTTAGAGCCGGATCTCCAGCGCCTGCAGCGGGGAAGGCGCGAACCCGATCGCCTTCAAGAATCCCGCGACCGACGCGTCGCGGCCATCCACCAGGGTGCGGACCGACTTCGCGCCCTGAGCGCGAAAGTGCCCGACCATCGCATCGAACATGCGACGTCCGAGATCCTGCCCGCGATGCGCAGGATCGATCCCGAAACGCTCGATCCAGCCACCGGGCTCCTCGAGCCCGAACTCGCCGGCGCGCAGCTCGCCGAGCATGAAACCCACCACGTGCCCGCCGACTTCAGCCACGCGCGAAGCATCCGGGTCGCGGCGCAGGTAGTAGACCACCCGTTGCTCCCAGAAGTCGGGCCTGTAGATGCCGCCGATCTTCTCGTCGATCCGAACGATCGCATCCAGATCGAGCTCGTCGAGCGGTCGAATCCTGGCCGCTGCCGTGATCTCGGGCATTCGAACGTTCTCCGGGGCTGCGGGGGGACCAAGGGTTGAGCAAACCGGCGACGAGATTAGCAGGTCGAACCGCGGCGATGCACGCCGACTTCCCACAAAAAACGGAGGGCGGGGATTGCTCCCCGCCCTCCGCGTACTGCCGCGTTCGGATCTGCGATTAGTCGCGCAGAACCGTCAGCTTCTTCTGGCTCGTGAACGACGGCGAGCGCAGCTGGTAGAAGTAGACACCACGCGCCACGGAGCGACCCGATTCATCCGAGCCGTTCCAGGTCAGGCGGTGTGCTTCTCCAGACTTGAACTCACGGTCCGCGAGGGTCTTCACCAGACGACCCGTCACGTCGTACACGTTGACCTGGACCTTTTCCGTCTTCGCCAGACCGAACTCAATCACGGCCGTGCCGCTCTTGAGAGGGTTCGGCGAACGCAGGTTCAGGAAGTTCACGAACGCCCGACCCGAGCCACCGCCATCACCCACTCCGACCGGTGCCGCGAGGGTCTGACCGCACACCGTGCCGGCCATGCCGGTCAGTGCGCCGAGCCAGAACTCGTGGTAGCCACCGCGCGTCAGGGTGTAGCGGCTTCCGAGTCCGCCGAACGCGCCGTGCGTGAAGCCGAGCACGAGCGTACGAGCGAAGCGGTTGCCCGCGATGTTCTCCGGCGCGTACACACCCGCCGGGTAGGTCACCGCGTCTGCAGGATTCGTGTCTTCGTAGAACGCTGCAACGGACGAACCCGTCAGGGTCGCCAGACGGCTGAGCACGTCATTGAGCGTGAAGCAGGAGCTGAACACGCCGTAGATCGTGCCCGAGGTGCCGATCGGCGCCTGCGGGATGAGGTCCGGCGTGTCATCGCTGCTCGCCGCGAAATCACGGTAGCTGTCGTTCACGAAGCCGGCATCGAAGTACGTCGGGAAGAACGACGGATCGCCCGTAGAGACGTCCGAGTTTCCAGCGACGATATCGAGACCGGTGATGATGAACGTGCGAGGAGCCGGCGTTCCGACCGGGTTATTGACGAAGTCGGCGAACATCGGATAGTCGCCGTCGGTCTGATCCGGAAGCGGTCCCCACACCTGATTCTTGAGGTCCGCCGCCGAAACGAACAGGTGCTGATACAGCGAACGCAGCCACGTCTTGGTCGGACCAGCGGTCGAGCACTTGCCCGTCGCCAGACCGATGCACGCGGAGGCGTCACGGCTGCCGAGACGGCCGGCCGGGACGTTCGACTCGCCAGCACGAACGTTGAACACGTCGTACAGCGAGCCTTCCTGACCCAGATGAGCCGAGACCTGCGTGCCACCCACCGTCGCGAGCTCCGCGAGATCGGCCGGGAAGTCCGCAGTGGAACCGATGAAGTAGCCGGTTCCGGCACCGAACTTGTTCGTCTTGGTGAGACCGATGACCTGCGCCATGTTGTCGAACAGCAGGTGATCGCCACGGCGATCGCCCTGATCGACGAACAGCATGCACGCAGAGGAGACGCTCACGAGACCGAAGTCGTTGAACGCCGGGTTCTTCCACTCGTCCGGAAGAACGTTCATCGAGTACCAGCGATCACCGTCGAAGATACCGCCGCTGCTGCCGACGTTCGGGAAGATGAGCGTGGTGTCCGGCATGATTTCGGAATCAGTGAAGTTGCCCTCGAACGCGCGGCGGAAGAACCACTCCACGTGCGCACCCGGGGTGAGCTGGTCGTCAGGAATGACCTTCGTGTACTCGGCCGTGGTGCCGTTGGCACACGCACCGGTCGGGCACGAATTGTCGACGTAGCCACCCGGCAGATTCGCCACGTTGTTGTAGGCGAATCCGTTCGAAGCGGTCCACATCTGGGCCCAGGTCCGACCCGACGGATGCGCCGGCGTGGTGCCGGAGCCGCAGTCGATGTTGGTCTGGTCCTGTGCGGAACCGTTCGAGGTGTCGATCAGGACGCAGCGGTTCTTCACGATGCCAAGCGACCGACGCGGTGCACCAACGCCGGTGATGTCGGCTTCGTGATAGAGCGAGCTGAACTGACCGATGTTCAGGCGTTCGATGTTACCGGCCGAGCCTTCGCACGCGAACAGGTTGCGCTCGGTGCTGTCGATACGCGCGCTCAGCCACTGGTTCGGATTCCAGTCCAGACCGCCGCCGGCGAACCGGTCGACCATCGGGCTCGGAACCGCGGTGGAGACGCCGACGACGTAGCCGGAGCCGAACACACCACGATCCGCCATGTACGAACCCCAGAAGCTGCCGTCGCCCGAGGTCGCAGTCGTCGCGACAGCAGGTGAACGGCGGATGCCGCTGGTCGGATCGCCAATGGTCTGGTAGTTACCGGCGCCCGGCTTGATGCGGAACACGATGTCCGCACGAACCGGCGTGCCGTTGACGATCACGAGCATCGAGTCGCCCGGGATGTTGTTGCGGGTCAGATCGCCGGTGCCCTGGGCGTTGTTGTAGCCCGTGCGCACCTGCGCCGTACCGCGACGGAACGCGTCCGTACCAACCGACAGAGCCGAGTTGGTCGGGAACGCATCCTGCCAGACGTCCCAAACGTTGTTCGACAGCCCAGGAGGCGCCGCCGCATCGATGAAAGCGACCGACACGTTGTCGGCATAGAAGCCCTGCAGATCCGGCAGGCCCGCCGCGTTGCACGTGGCCGGCGTCGTCGCAGGACGACGGAAGCAGATCGACAGCTGCTCGATGCCCACACGAATCGAGTCGGGAATGCCGCTCGCGTTCGTGGTGAGAATCAGAGCGTCGGTGAACGCAGACGCGCCGGCCGGCATGAGGCCCGGGAACTCGACGCCCGCATAGCAACCGAGGAAGCCGTCATACGCAGAGAACGAGATCGTCTTCTGGTAGATGCCCCAGCTGTTGATGCCGTTGACCTGCGTGCCCGGGTACGACTGCCAGCCATTGCGCAGACCGTTACCGGTGGTGCCGAACTGCAGCAGGTTCGTGTAGACGTCGTAGAACACCGCGATGTCGCCTTCGGCTTCTGCGATTTCCGTGTCGATGCCCTGCCCGTTGTAGACGCCCACGCCCGTCGAGACCAGATTGATGGTCGGCGAGACGAGGAGCTTGAGGCGGTCCATCGTGTTGGTGGCGTAAACGCCGCTCAACGCACGGAACACGTTCCCGTACATATTGCAGTTGCGGTTCGCGGTTCCGACGTTGCCGCACGGGTCCGCGTACGAGAGCGTGCCGATGTCGCGCAGCTCCCACCACTGACCGACGGCCTTGCCGGTCGAGCGGAACGCAGCGGTCGCAGCCGCCGTGTTGTCGACCGAGCCCGCCGCTTCGAAGTCGCCACCGGCGATCAGCGAGCCGTTGACGTTGACGTTGTCGATGACCGCAGCACCACCGCCGCTACCATTGCCGGTGTTGCCGAAGTCTTCGTCGCTGCTCGCACGGTTGGTCTTCACGCGCCACACGATACGAACCGTACCGCCGACGCCGGCCGTCGCGTTCAGCAGCGGCTGGAGGGCAGCATTGTTCAGCGTGACGTTGAAGTTGCCAGAGCCGACGCCAGACGACGACTTGAGCTGAATGAGCGTCGCCGGCCACACGTTCGTGCCCGGGACCCAGCCGTCGACGCGGATGACTTCGCTGAACCAGCGGCGCAGCGGGTCGCCCACGGCGTTGACGGAGCCGTCGGTGTAGGTGACAGCCGCGTCGTTCACCGGAACGCCCACGTAGACCATGAACGAGTCTTCGGGGGAGAAGTCCAGGTTGGCCGGCTGGCCATTGAACGCGGAGCTCGAAATGAAGTTGCCGTCCGGAACGTGACCCGAAGCCGGCCCTGAACCCGCGACGTCGAGAAGCGGATCCATCATGTACCAGCCGATTCGCGTCAGCGGGTCCGTCAGCTTTCCAGCCAGCAGGTTGTGACGGAAGTCGAACGACAGCTGAAGCGTGCCGCCGTCCGCCGCGTACACGACGTCGCGGTACATGAGCTGGTCCCACTGGTCACCGTAGCCGGGGAAGTTCATGTCCGTGAAGCCGGCAGCTGTCGAAGTCGTCTGCAGCGCATGATTGTCGCCGTAGTACGAAACGATGTCGCTGTTGTAGTAGCCCTTCGTGATCGGGTCCTGGAACGAAAGGTCGCCCGAAGAACGAAGACCACACCACGCCGAGAACGAACCACCGATCGGCGCGCCGATCGGATCACGATCCGCGTCTGCGGCCGCACCCGCAACCAGCGACGACGGAGCGCCGAGGTCGTCGCGATGCCAGTAGCCCGTCACGCCGTAGGTCGGCTTGGTGCCGTTGCCCGCGGTGTTGCCACCGTTGCCGAAGTCGAGACCGGCGAAGCAACGCCACCAGTCATTTCGCACTGCAGTCGAAACGCTCTGGTGCGGCATCGCCACGATGTTCCAACCCTGGTGCGCATCGGCCTCACCAGCGTTGAGATCGTCCCAGCCCCAGTAACCATTGTTGCCAGCACCGGCCTGAGCCGTCGGCGCGGTTTCCAGGTTTCCTCCACGACCAACGTGGAAGGGGCCGTCGCCCGTTGCGGTACCCGGCAAGCCGGTGGCGCCGGTCACGTGACCGATCCACACCGTGTCCGGGTCCGAAGGAGCGAGGACCGTGTTGCCATGGCGACGGGCGGAGTTGCGGGCTTTCGCCTTCAACGCCTCCTGCACCGCCATCGGATTCACCTTGATCACTTCCGCCGACGCCGTACCGAACGTCGAAGCAGCCACTCCAACCACGAGTAGCAGCAGCACGGAAGACTTCATGTTGCGACGAAACTGCATCTGCGCACCTCCATTGCCTTCAAGAATGGGGTCTCTCGAAGGGATGTGTGCCATCGAGTCTGCGAGCGAGGTGACGCTATCCGGTGATCGCAACTCCGACGCGACGTTCACGAATTGAGGAGTCGAGTCATGCGAGCACCTAGCGGCAGGGCACAACGACGAAAAGCGGTGACCCCCCCTTTCATTAATAGAGCGGGCACTGGATCCAAACCCTGGGGTGGTTCGGCCGACCCGGTGGACCGGTGTCGAGAAGCTGGAACCAATTTGAGAATCCGCGCGTGTGTGCGCTTGACGTAGATTTAAAGCGAGAACGGGCTGCCAAATCAACACTTATCTGACTTGGGCTGGTCAACTGGGGATGCGGGGAGGGGGTCCGAGTTCGGACCGGCGGGAGGTCACGAAAGGACCCGAGCCAGGTGTAAAGCGGCTTTACACTCGGGGGCGGTCACTAATCGCTTGGCCACCAAGGGCCAAACCGTCCACCCTCAAACCGATAGCATGTCCGGGGTGTCGGGAGCCTCGGGCGGGTACGAGTCGATGGCCGGCAGGCGGGCCGGAGCCTGGCGGATCGTGACCTCGGGACTTCGGTCCTCCGCGGGGGCCCATGGCCAGCCCCAATGGGCGTCCGCCGAGCGATCGCGAGCCGGTCGCCACTCGCGCGGAGCGGCCTCGCCCGCGAGTGCGTCGGCGAAGTCGGGATCCACCGCTTCGCCGGCGAGCCACGGCTCGTCGAGTGCTCCGGCTACCGGCGCGTGCTCGGGCCGCACCTTTAAATGGTCGGCGAACCAGTTTACGACCCGAGGCCTCAGGTCGCCGAGCACGTTGAAGCAGTCGTGCGCGGCGCGCGGGTAGTAGACGAGCTGCCGCTCGCAGTGCGCGTCCTCGAAGATCCGCCACGCCTCGCTGCCCGGTGTGATCAGGTCGTGGCCGCCACCCGCCACCAGCAGCGGCGCGCGCAGTCGCGGGAGCGCTCCCGCCAGCGTGATGCGCTCGATCGAGCGACTCATGTCGCCCTCTTCCATGTCGTAGAGCGCCGCCAGCTCACGTCGCATGCTCGAGAGCGTGACGTTCCAGTACACGTCGGCCGAGTAGGGCGGGCTCACCGCCCCCACCACACGAATGCGCCGATCGTGCGCGGCCATCCGGATCACGATGTAACCGCCGAGACTCAGGCCCAGCATGCCGACCGAGCCGGGATCCAATTCCGGATGCCGTTCGATCTCGTCGAGGATCGCGACGCCGACCGGCCGCGGCTCGGCGACCATCGAAAGCCGATGAAAAGTCCCACCGAGCCCCGGACCGTCGAACGTGATCACGGCGAGCCCGCGCTCCACCAGCGCGTCGCTCCACCAGTGCAGTTCCTCTTTCACCGCATTGGTGCCGTTGACGACCACCACGACCGGGGCCGGGCGCCGCCCATGCGGCAGCCGCATCATCCCGGTCACGGGCTGGCGACGAAACGTGAACTGGAACGGGACCGCCGGGGGATCGAAGTACGCGGCGCCCCTCGCGTAGGCGCGCACGCACGAGTCGTGGAGTTCGCGCTTGCGACGGATGTCCAGGAACATCACGTACTGCGCGAAATTGTAGGCCGCCGACGCCGCTACGAATCGGCGCGCGGCCTCGTCAGCGCGACCCAGCGCGAGCGCATCGCGTGCGCCCTGTTCGTGAGCGCGGCCGAGGTATTCCCATTCGTCCACCCACGACTCGAGGCTGGTGATGCGCCCGAGCGTGCGCTCGAGGTCGTCGTGCGAGACCCCGAATTGCAGGAACTGGAGCTTCGCCCAGTGGGGCATCTGCTGTGCGGCTCCGAGACGCAAGCTCAGCCGCACGAAGCCCGGGCGCAGGAACTGACTGCGCAGGAGATGCGGGGCGAGGAAGTCCAGCCGTCCGCCCTTGATCACCGCCATCGCCCGAGTCCTCCGCGCTCTCGATCGTCGACCCTCACCTGCTCACTCCATCGGAGTGGCATCGTCCGTGCCATCGTATGCGGGATGCACGCCTCCCGTCGCAGCCGTTCGAAAGCTGAATCGGCACGCGATCGTGAACGCTCAACGCCCGCGCAACAGTCGTGGCGGGGCGAGCGCGCGCAGCGCGTGGGCGGACTGGCTCAGTCGCGGGCCCGCGCGTCGGTTTCGATCAGCTGCGCATGAAGCGCCGCAAGGCGGGCGGCGACGGCGCGGCCGGGGATCGCGCGGCCTTCGAGGCGCGCGACACTCACGACCCCCTGGATCGCGTTGGTCAGGAACAACTCATCGGCCGTGGCCAGCTCTCGCACCGCGATCGTGCGTTCTGCGACCGCGAGTCCGGATTCCGCGGCGGCGCGCAGCGCCCAGGCACGGGTGGTTCCCGGCAGGATGTCGCTCGCGAGCGGCGGCGTCACGCACGCGTCTCCGATCACCACGAACACATTCGTCACCGTGCCCTCGAGCAGCTCTCCCTGAGCACTCGCGAGCAGCGCCTCGTCGGCGCCCACCGCGCGCGCTTCCTCGCGGGCCAGCGCGTAGGCCAGTCGGCTCGTGGTCTTGTGGCGGCCCAGCGCTCCGGGAGTGAACGCCACCCGCGAGACCATCGCGGTCACGCCGCTCGGGGCGTTCCACAGCCGCGCCGCCAGCGGCTCGACCTCGATCCATGCGCCGCTGCGGGTCGGGCGCGAGCCCGGCACACCGCGGGTCACCGTCACGCGCGCGACCGCGTCCGTCAACGCGTTCGCCTCCAGCGTGGCCGCCAGCGCAGTGCGCAGCTCGGAAGGCGAAGCCGGGACTGGAAAGCCCAGTTCGGCAGCCGACAGCACCAGCCGCTCGAGATGCGTGGTCCATCGCACCGGATGACGGTTCGAAACTCTCACGGTTTCGAACAGCCCCTCACCATCGCGCGCACCGCGATCGAAAATCGAAATCGCGGCCTCGGCGCCACCCAGCAGCCGCCCGTCCATCCACACCACGCGATCGGGATAGCGCACCGGCGGCCGCGCGCCGCGCACGGCCGGATGCCGCGCGTTCACCGTGTCGCGCCGGCCAGCGTCGAATCGAGCACGATCGGGCCGAACACGCGCTCCAGCGCCCGCCGCATCCCTTCGGCCTTATGCAGGCACTCGCGGTATTCCTCTTCCGCGTCTGAGTCCGCGGTGATACCGCCACCGGCGGCGAAGCGCACGCCGTCGGCGGTCACCAGCGCGGTGCGAATCGCGATGCTCCAGTCGGCGTCACCATTCCACCCCACGTAACCGATCGCGCCGGTGTAGATGTGGCGGCGCACCGGTTCGAGCTGGTCGAGGATCTCCATCGCGCGAATCTTCGGCGCGCCGGTGATCGAGCCGCCGGGAAAGCAGGCGTGCAGCAGATCGAAGGCGTCGGTGCCGGCCCGCAGGGTTCCGGTCACGGTCGAAGTCAGATGGTGAACCTGCGCGAAGCTCTCGAGCTCGCAAAGCGCCGGTGTCTCGATGGTGCCGGGGCCGCACACCCGGCCGAGATCGTTGCGCAGCACGTCGACGATCATCACGTTCTCGGCGCGGTCCTTGGCGCTCGCCAGCAGCTCGGCCGCCAGTCGCGCGTCCTCGACCGGATCGCTGGAGCGCGGGCGCGTCCCCTTGATCGGTCGCGTCTCGACGCGCCGATTCTCGAGCCGCAGGAATCGTTCGGGGCTCGCCGACACCACGACGTGATCCGGCGCGGTGATGACGCTCGAGAACGGCGCAGGTGAGACCACCTCGAGTGCTTCCGCGAGCGCGATGCCGACCGCGAGCACGTCGTCTCCGGAGCGCTCGAGGCGCCAGCGTTGTGACAGGTTCGCCTGATAGAGATCGCCATCGGCGATGTGGCGCTGAATGCGTTCGACCGCGGAGCGGTAGTTCGCCGGCGTCAGCGTTGAAGCCGCATGAATCGGCTCGACCGAGGGGGTCGCGAGCGGCGCCAGCGCGCGCCGACCACTCGCGAGCGTGTCCTGGAACTGATCGAGGCGTTGCTCGGCGCGGCCTCGACGCCATGCATCGAACAGCGGCAATCCGCTCGAGAACAACCACGCCTGCCGGCGTTCGTGGTCGTAGGCGCCGATCACGTCGTAGAACGCGAGCAACACGTCGGGCAGCTTGACCTCGTCGCGCGCCATGGTGGGCAGCGTCTCGAGCCGGCGCCCGAAGTCGTAGGACCAGTAGCCGACCATCCCGCCCGTGAACGGCACCGCGCTCGGAGTCGGCTCGTCTCGGCGGTCGAGCACCGCGAGGCGGCGCCACAGCTCGACACCCGAGTCGTATTCATCGGCGCGGAACACCGCGAAGGGATCGGCGCCGAAGAACGACCAGCGCGACCTCCGGTCGTGCACCGCGGAGTGCAGCAGGAAGGCGTGCGGCAGATGCGCGATCGCACGGAACGCTGCGAGCGGACTCGGAACCTGCAAGGGTTCGATGAGCGGAAAGTTCGATTCGATCGTCGAGGACACGGTGCTTCGGCCTCCCTGCCGGCCTGCGGACACACGGCGCGCGAGCACGATGCCGCGCGGACTTGACGGGCGCTACGCCTTGAGGCTTCCTCACCGGGTCGCGGCGCCGCGCCGCGAATCGTGATCGCAGCGCTCCTCGTACGCGAACGCGCACGAGTCTGCAGGATAGTCGCGGCGGCACTCAAGAACCACCCGCGCGCGGTGGAACCCGACGCCGTTCGGCGTCGCACCCCGCGGCGGTCGGCGCGCCGATCGCGCGACCGGACACCCACGCACGGAGGCGCGGGTCTGAGCACCTTTCTCATCCATTCCGGAACGCTGCTGCTCATGGACGACGCAGGGACGATCGCCCCGGGCGACGTGCTGGTGCGCGACGGGCGCATCGCCGCCGTGGGCCGCGATGCCGCGGCCATGCTGGGTGGCGAGCCGCCCGACGAGCGCTTCGATGCGACCGGCATGCTGGTATTGCCGGGCCTCGTTCAGGCGCATCTGCACCTGTGCCAGACCCTGTTTCGCGGCATCGCCGAACACGCGGACCTGATGCCGTGGCTGCGGGAGCGCATCTGGCCGCTCGAGCACGCCCACACCGCGGCCTCGGCTGCCGCGTCCGCGCGCCTCGGGCTCGCCGAGCTGCTGGCGGCGGGGGTGACGTGCGTGAACGACATGGGAACCGTGCGACACACCGATGCGATCGGCGAGGTGCTCGAGACCACCGGAGTGCGCGCGGTGTTCGGCAAGGCGCTCATGGATCAAGGTGTCGGCGTGCCGGCGGGCATGCTCGAATCCTCCCGTGCGGCGCTCGACGAAGTGCGCGCGCTGGTGCGGCGCTTCCACGGTGCCGGCGGTGGACGGCTTCAGGTGTCACTGGCGCCCCGCTTCATCCTGTCGTGCAGTGAGGAATCGTGGGAGGGCGTCAAGGCGGTGTCGTCCGAACTCGGTCTGCTGGTGCACACCCATCTGGCCGAGGGCCCGACCGAGGGGCGTGAAGTCGAGCAGGCGGTCGGTCGCTCGGCGGCGCGGTACTTCGAACATCACGGAGTGCTGGGGCCGCGCTTCATCGGTGCGCACGGCGTGTGGCTCGAAGCGGACGAATTGCAGGCACTCCAACGCGCGAACGCCGCGCTCGCGCATTGCCCGAACGCGAATCTCAAGCTCGGCTCGGGGCTCGCTCACGTGCGCGCGTGGATCGACCACGACCTGAGGCGCGGGCTCGGATGCGACGGAGCGGCGTGCAACAACCGCCTCGACCCGTTCCTCGAGATGGGTTCGGCGGGCGCGATCTCGCGCGTGAAGGACTCCGCGCGTCCGCTCGCGGCTCGCGAAGTGGTGGCGCTCGCCACCTGCGAGGGCGCCCGCGCGCTGGGACTCGCCGATCGGATCGGCCGGCTCCAGGTCGGCCTCGACGCCGACGTCATCGCGGTCGACGTGAGCGGTCCGCACCACGGCCCCGAACCGGAACACGATCCCTACGCCGCGCTGGTCTACGCGGCGCGCGGTGCGGACGTCGCGCTCACGATGGTCGCCGGTCGCGTGCTGTACCGCGAGCGTGCATGGACGACGCTCGATCCAAAGGCGGCGGTCGCGGACGCACGCGCCGAGCGTCGTGGGTTGTTGCGGCGCCTGGGACTCGCATCGTGATCATCGGACCGTGCCCGGTCGTGACCGGTGGGCGCGAACCGCGGGTGATCGAAGACGGCGCGGTGCGTGTCGCAGGTGCTCACATCGCTCAGCTCGGCCCGGCCGGTGCGCTGGCGGCGGCGTATCCGGACGAGACCGTCTGGCCGGCGCGCGGACGCGTGCTGATGCCGGGGCTTGTCAACACGCACGCGCACCTGGCGCGGCATCTGGCGCGCGGTCTCGAGCCCGCGGATGCGGTCGCGTGGGCGCGCTACGACCGCGCGCTCTCGCCCGAAGACGTTCACTGGAGTGCGCTGGCGGCGCTGGTCGAGGGCGTGCGCCATGGCGTCACCACGCTGTGCGACTTCCATCGCTCGGGCGGTTGTCTCGATCTGTCGCTCGGGGAGATCGTGACCGCCGCGCAGAAGCTCGGCGTGCGCGTCGCGACCTGCTACGGAGCCGCCGAAGCCGACACGCCGCTCGAGCGGCGCGCGGCACTCGACGAAAGCGTCGGCTTCTCGACGCACGTGGCGCGGCGCCACGAGGGCCGACTTCGCGGGCTGGTCGGCGTGCAGGCGCATTCGCTCGACGGACTCGAGCGTCTGCTGCACGAAGCCTTCGAAGCCGCGGGCCCCCACCTCTCGGTGCACGTCGACCTGGCGCTCGACAGCACGCCGGCCGATCGCTGGCGCCCCGACGCGGCGTGGCCGCGCACCGAGCTGCCCGCGCTGTGGGCGCACGCCGATCGTGCGCCACGCGCGCTGATCGCGCAGCTCCAGGAGCGTGGCGATGCCTTCACCTGCGTGG
>JABFRW010000108.1 GCA_013140805.1 Candidatus Eisenbacteria bacterium | reverse complement strand
ATCCAGCGCGCCGCGGCGGCCGGCGGTCGCCGCGGCGCGCTGGATCGAGTACGAACAGATCCGCGTGATCGACTCGGGCACCGGCGTCCCGCGTGGGCTGCTGGTCAAGCTGTTCGATCCGTTCTTCTCAACCAAGCCGGGCGGCACCGGGCTGGGTCTCTCGATTTCACAGACCATCATGCAGGAGCACGGAGGCTCGATCGCGGTCGCGAGCCGCGAAGGCCGCGGCACCACCGTGCTGCTCAACTTCCCAGTGGAGAAACGCCATGGCGAAAGGCGAAACGATGACAACGGTCAGCATGCCCGTGCTTCTCGTCGTCGATGACGAGCGCACGCTGCGATTCAGCCTCGGGGAGTGGGCGCGCGATGCGGGCTTCCGTCCGCTCGAAGCCGAGAACGGCCGCGAAGCCCTGACGAGGGTCCGCGATCAGTCGGTCGACGTCGTGCTGCTGGATCTGCGCCTCGGCGACGAGGACGGGCTCCAGGTGCTTCAACGACTGCGCGAGGAAGACGCCACCATGCCGGTCATCATGCTGACCGGGCACGGCGGCGTCGAACAGGCGGTGCAGGCCACGCGGCTCGGGGCCTACGACTTCATCGAGAAGAAGCCGCCGTATCTGGATCATCTCGAAGTGGTGGTGCGGCGCGCGCTCGAACACTCACGCCTCAAGCGTGAGGTCGATCATCTGCGCGAGGGGCGCCGTGGCCAGCCGTTGCTCGGCGAAAGCGCGGGACTTCAGAAGGCCCTGCAGCGGCTCGAGAAGGTGGCGAAGAGTTCCGGCACGACCGTGCTGCTGCACGGCGAGACCGGCTCCGGGAAGGAACTCATGGCGCGCTACCTGCACGATCGCAGCCCGCGCGCCGGCGGTCCGTTCGTGGACCTGAACTGCAGTGCGATTCCCGAGCAGCTGCTCGAGAGCATGCTGTTCGGACACGAGAAGGGTGCGTTCACCGACGCGAAGCAGTTCAAGAAGGGGCTATTCGATCTGGCGGATCAGGGCACGCTGTTGCTCGACGAGATCGGCGAGATGACGCCCCAGCTCCAGTCGAAGCTGCTGCGCGTGCTCGAGTCGCGCACGTTCCGACGCGTCGGCGGTCACGACGACATCGTGGTCGACGTGCGGGTCGTCGCGGCAACGCATCGCGACCTGAAGAAGATGGTGGCGGACGGGCGCTTTCGCGAGGATCTCTACTACCGGCTCAACGTCGTCACGATCGAGATGCCGCCGCTGCGTGAGCGCGCGGACGACATCGAGCTGCTCGCGACCCACTTCATCGCACGCATCGCGTCGGAGCTGGGGCGTCCGCCGGCTCGCATGCACGCGAGCGCGCTCGCCGCGCTCAAGTCCTACGCATGGCCCGGCAATGTTCGCGAGTTGAAGAACACGATCGAGCGCGTGCTGATCCTCGAGGCGGACGAGGAGATCCGGCGTGAGCATCTGCCACTCGAGGTGGTGGGGCCCGCGCGCGATTCCGCCCGCGGCGGTTCGGATCCGTTTCCTGCCGGACGGGTGCGACCGCTCGAGGAGATCGAACGGCTCGCGATCGTGCACTCGCTCGGCGTCTGCGACGGGAACAAGACGCGCGCGGCGCAGGCGCTCGGAATCTCGCGACAGACGTTGAGGACCAAGCTCAAGGAACTGCACATGGACGACGAGGCGGAGGCCGGCTCCGAAACCTGAGCGGCGCCGAACTTGAGGATTCGTTGCGGGTCGACCGGTGAGGATTCGGTCGGCCCGCCTCGATTTGCGGAAGAAGCCTGGGCGGGCGAATTGCGGAAACCGGCGGGCAGCCTGCAGCCCGCGCGGCCCCGCTGAGGCACCGCCGCGCAAACCTGGTTTGCGCGCGTCACATCCATCAGGCGGCCTAAAGCGCTGGCCTGAATCGGGTTCGCCGCTCGACTTGCGAGTCATTCAGGTCGGAGCAAATCGTCGGACCGGTCCGGATTCGACGAAAACTGAAGCGGTTTCTTCCGCTGGCACGGGCGCTGCAGAAACACCACCCCGTCCACCAGCGCGGAGAACCTGCCTCATGCCCCACATTCTGATCGTCGAGGATGAAGCCACCATGTCGTGGGCCCTGTCGGAAGGGCTCGCCGACGATGGATTCACCATCGATACCTTTCGCACCGCCGAGGAGGCGTGGCGCTGGCTGCAGGGCTCGCGCAGCGACCTCGTGATCTCGGATCTGCGACTGCCTGGCATGAGCGGCCTCGAACTCGCGCGCAAGCTGCGCCGCGGCCGTCATGCGCAACCGGTCATCATCGTCACCGCCTACGGCTCATCGGAGACGCTGCGTGATCTGCGTTCGGCCGGCGTCTACGAGTGCCTGCCCAAGCCGTTCCGCATGGAGCACCTGCGTCAGGCGGTGCATCGTGCGCTCGAAACCGCACTGGCCGCGCGCTCGGCGCGACGTACCCGCACCGCACGTGCGACGAAGGCCTCGAACTCCACGCGTATCGTTCCGGCGTCGAATGCTGCCGGCGCCACGCGGCGATCGACCACCCGGCCGGCCGCTTCACGCGCGACGCGCAGCGTGCGGAGAGCGGCGTGAAGCGCGGCATCGTGATCCCGACCCGCTCGGCGGTCGCCCGGCGCATCGCGGCGAATGCACCCGCGCTCCTGACGCGGCCGCGGACGCACTCGCGCATCGCCTCGAATTCCGCCTCCGGATCCCTGCGCTCGCGCGTCGAGTACGCGTTTGCCCGTCGCAGCCGCCGCGAACGTCTTGCGCTCGCATTGCTGCTGCGCGATCGCCTGCGGCCGGTCGAGGTCGCGGTGGTGCTCGGCGTGTCGGTGCGCCAGGTCGAGCGAACGCTTGCCGCCTTCCTGACTTCGATCGGTCGCGTGCAGACCCGCAGCGGTCGCGTGGTGAGCCGCGCGCCCGAGCGGCGGGCCGCGTGACTCCCGTGACTCCTGCCTCCGACACGCGCCGCCCCATGCCCGGCTCGCGGATCGCGTGTCTCGACGCAACCCGCGACGCGCTTGCGTCCCTCTCGAGCGAGCGTCGTCGCCTCGAGCGGCTGGGATTCGAGGCTCCGCTGGCGCGTTGTCACGACCAGACTCGTTACTGGCAGTTCGTGCACGGACTGTTTGCGGTCGCGGCGGCATCCGACTCGGCGTCTCGGACCGAGCGCCTACGCAACGGCACGGTGGCCCCATGAAGCGCGACCGCCTGCGCGTCGTCAGTGGCGCCGTCGATCCCGGGGCTTCGAGCGATCATCCGGCGCGTGGTTCGCGTCCGCACGCCCGCACGCTCGGGGTGGTCTCGGGGCGCGGAGGCGTCGGTCGTTCGCAACTCGCGGCCAATCTCGCCGTCGCGCTGCAGCAGCGTGGCGCCCGCGTGCTGCTCGTCGATCTCGATCTGGCCCAGGCAAGCCTCGATTTGGTGCTCGGGGTTCACGCGCGCTGGGACCTGCATCACTGGCTGCGCGGTGAGCGCGTGCTCGACGAATTGATGCTCGATGCCCCGGGGGGCATCCGCCTGCTGGCGGCTGGACCGTCGCCCGTCGCAGTCGAGACGCTCGACGATTATCGCCGAGAAGCGCTGCTGCGCGGCATCGGAGCGCTCGACGTGCCGATCGACGTCGTGGTCCTCGATCTGCCCGCGGGTGCCGATGCGGCGCCGTTCGCGAACGCCTGCGACGACGCGGTGCTCGTCACGACCTCCGAGGAGAGTTCGGTCTCGGACGCCTACGCGCTGCTCAAGCAGATGCACGCACGCGCGCCGCGGCTCGCATGGCATCTGGTGCTCAGCATGACGGCGACCGCCGAAGAGGAAATGGAGACCTGGCAGCGACTGCGCGCCGTGACCCGTCGTTTCCTCGGATTCGAGCTGCCGTCGTGGGGCTCGGTGCCGATCGATGCCGCACTGGCGCGCGCCGCACGCGCCCAGGAACCCGTTGTTGTTGCCTACCCGGGCTCGAATGCGGCGGCGGCCTATCGCTCGTTCGCATCGCGAGTCTGGGCTCCCTCCGGTGATCCCCTTGCGAACCCCAACGTCCCCGAGAGGCTCGAAGCCTAGGAGGATTCATGCCGCGCGTCGCCGTCCCGACCGCACGTCGTACCGCCACCCGCAAGCCCGCCACCTCGACGCGAAGCAAGTCCGCACCCCGCGCGTCGACGGTTGCACGATCGACCACGCTCACACGCACTCAAGCCCCGGTGCGCGCGACCGTGACGCCGATCACCGCAGCCGCCCGACGGCCCGGAAGCCCGCGCACGATCCCGGCCGCGGTGACCTATTCAAAGGACGAACTGTTGCAGCGGTTCGCGCCGCTCGTGCGCCACGTGGTGGAGCGCATCGCAACGACGCTTCCGCGTAACGTGGACCACGAGGACCTCTACTCGGCGGGCGTACTCGGCCTGCTCGACGCGCATGCGAAGTTCGACGCGCACAAGGGCGTCAAGTTCGAGACTTACGCCGTGTGGCGCATCAAGGGCGCGGTGCTGGATCAGCTGCGCGCGCTCGACTGGGCCTCGCGCTCGATGCGCCGCAAGGCACGCAATCTCGACGGCGTGACGCGCAAGCTCGACCAGAAGCTCGGCCGCGCGGCGTCCGACGAAGAAGTCGCGAAGGAGATGCGGCTGTCGCGGGCCGACTACTTCCGGCTGCTCGATCAGGTTCGCGGTGCGGTGCTCGTTTCGCTCGATGAAACCCGCTCGAGCGAAGACCAGGAACCGACCACGCTCGCCGATCACCTCGCCGACCCGACCATCGTGGACATCGAACAGCGTCTCGCCGATGAGGAGAGCAAGCTGCTCCTGCTGCGGACGCTCGACCATCTGCCGGAACAGGAGCGGCTGGTGGTGGCGCTCTACTACTACGAGCACATGACGCTCAAGGAGATCGGACGCACGCTGGGCATCTCGGAATCACGAGTTTCGCAGGTGCACACCCGCGCCATGTCGCGGCTGCGCCTGCGGCTCGGCAACTCGCTTGCCGAGGCGGCCTGAGGTGAGCGAGTTCGCGATCCCGACCGACGAGCTGCCGCTCGCGCCGTGGGAGCCGTTGCGCGAGGCACTGCTCGCGCGCGCCGCCGCGGCCGATGCGCGTGGCGAGCCGACGGGCGCCGAGCTGAGAGCCGTCGTCGATCAGTGGTGGCAGGCACAGGAACTCTGGAACGCGGACGTCGCAAATCGGCTGCGCGTTCATCACGACATCAACAATGCGCTGGTCGGAGTGAGCGGCAATGCCCAATTGCTCATGATGGGCCCGGCCGGCCGGACGCCGGGCGTACGCGAGCGGCTCGAGGTCGTCCTGCGTGAGTCGCAGCGCATCGAATTGTCGGCGCGCGGTCTGCGCGCGCTGCGTGTCGCGTTCGCTCCCGATCCGGTGGAGCGGCGCCAGCGAGGGGCGGCATGAGTGGCACCGGCGACGCACGCGAACTGGAACGGTCCGAAGCAGGTTCGCACCGGCACGGCGATGCCGATGCGCGCGGCGGACGCCGCCGCGCCGCACGCTCGTTGTGGAGTGCGTGCGAGGCGCTGCTGCAGGACGACGGTCGCGCGGTGAATCGCGCGCTCGACGATCTCGCGAAGGCGTTCGACTGCGACGGCGTCGCGATCCACCTGGTGGGCCGCGACGGCACGCTCGAGCCATGGTCGGCGCGCGGAGCGTGGAAGCGGCGCGCCGGCGACCTGCGCGATTGCCTGGCGGTCCCGATGATGCGCGGCGAAGAACGCGTGGGTGTACTCGATCTGGTTGCGCACGCCGGTCGCCGCTGGAGCCCTGCGCAGTTTGCGCTGGTGCGGACAGCCGCGGGTGCGCTGGGCGCGGCCCTCGGTGCGCGCATCGAGCTGCGGCGTCTGAGAACTCAACCGGGTCGCGACACGCTGACCGGTCTGCCCGACGGCGGAGCGTTTCGAATCCGCCTGGGTGCCGAACTCCAGCGTGCACGTCGCGCCGGTGAGCCGGTCGCCGTGGTGGTGCTGGACCTGGATCGATTCGGCGCGCTTCGTAAGCGCTACGGGGCGGCGGTCGCGAACCGGGTACTGGCCGAAGTGGCACTGGTGCTGCGCCTCACCCTGCGAGAATCGGACGTGCTGGCTCGGCTCGGCTCCGACACCTTCGTCGCGCTGCTGCCCGACGCCGATGCGGGTCCGGCACGCCGCTGCGCGGAACGCCTGATGCGAGCACTCGAGGATCACGCGTTCGCACGCGTCGGAGCACTGAGCGCTTCGTGCGGAGTCGCCGCGAGTCCGCGCAGCGGGCGCGATGCGCTCGAGCTGCTGAATCATGCCGAAGCGGCGCTCGACGTCGCCAAGAAGTCCGGACGGCGGCGCAGTGCGGTCGCCGAAGCCGGCGTGGTCCATTGAGGTCCCGATGAACGAACTCATCCCACCGACTCCCGCTTCGTCGAACGAGTCCGGCTCCGCCGCGCGAATTCTGGTGGTCGACGACGAGCCGAGCGTCGCCGACGTGTGCAGCGAGTACCTCGGCAGCGAGGGCTACGAGGTCACGGTCGCGGTCAGCGGGGAGGAGGCGGTGCGGGTGATCCCGCAACTGCGCCCCGATGTGATCCTGACCGACATCAACCTGCCCGGGGTCTCGGGACTCGAGGTCGTCAAGTTCGCCAAGCAGCTCGACGCCGACGCCTGCGTGATCGTCGTGACCGGCTACGCTTCGACGACCAGTGCGGTCGAGGCGCTGCGACAGGGCGCCTACGAGTACGTGACGAAGCCTTTTGACCTCGAGGCGGTGCACAAGATCGTCAAGAGCGGCATCAAGAATCGCCGCCTCAAGGAGCAGAACCGGCAGATCCTGGTGGAGCTGCGAGAGAAGAACGAGCAGCTCAGTCGTCACGAAGTGGAGCTGCGCGAGCGCGTGCGCGTCGCGACCCAGCAGCTTCGGACGCTCTACGATGTGAACCAGGAGATCAGCGCCAACCTCGAGCTCGTGCATCGCGTCGAGCTGATCACCGCGCGCGCCGCGCTCGACGTGCACGCACGCTCCGCGGTGCTCTACTTGCGCCGCGAGGGCACCGACGATTACCGCGCGGCCTCGACGAACGGACGCTCGTTGCATCACCAGGGCGCGGACTCGGTCGACTTCCGTCACGGAGAGGGATGGTTCGGGGCCTGTGTGGCCTCGGAGCGCTCGCTGCGCTGGGATCCGAGCGCGGGCGTGGCCCCGGTACTCCCCGGAGTCATGCCGGCGGCGGCCGAGTCGCTGGCCGCGATTCCGCTCGTCTCCGAGGGTTCGGTGGTCGGCCTGCTGGTCGCCAGCGACCGGGAGGGAGGCTTCCACCATGACGAAGAGAACTACCTCACGCTGTTCGCTTCGCAGGCTGCGATCGCGATCCGCAACTCGCAGCTCTACGAACACACCAAGAGCCTCGATCGCCTCAAGTCCGAGTTCGTGGCGGTGGTCTCGCACGAGATCCGCACCCCGCTCACCTCGATCAAAGGCGCAATCGAGCTGCTCGGCGACGCGCAGTACTTCCAGAACAACGACCAGCAGAACAAGCTGCTGACGATCGCGCACGCGAACACCGAGCGCCTGCTGGTGCTGATCGGCGACATTCTCGACTTCTCGAAGCTCGAGTCCGCTTCGCTGCCCATGCACCTCGAACGTCAACGCATCGAACCGGTGGTCCAGCAGGCGGCGCAGAACATCCGCACGCTGCTCGCCGACAAGCAGCTGCGGCTCGAGCTCGCCGACTCGCACGATGTGCCGGATCTCATGATCGACGCGGATCGCATCGGGCAGGTGGTCACGAACCTGCTCTCGAACGCGGTCAAGTTCTCGCCCGCCGGCGGCCGAATCGACGTCACCGTCGAGCGCAGCGACGAATTCGTGAAGGTCAGCATCAAGGACCAGGGCGAAGGCATCGCGACGCACAACCTGTCGCGACTGTTCCAGAAATTCAGCCAGGTCGACACCACCGCGACGCGGCGTGCCGGTGGCACCGGCCTGGGTCTCGTGATCTGCAAGGGCATCGTCGAGCAGCACGGCGGCACGATTCACGTCGAGACCACGGTCGGCGTCGGCAGCTCCTTCTACTTCCTGCTGCCGCTCACGCCGATTGCGGGTGAATCGGCGCGCGCCATTCAGACTGATGCCGCGCGCACCGATGCCTCGTCGACGGGGTCGACGCGTTCGAGCGCGTGACCCTGCTCCGCGCTTGACGTCACGCGCGGCAAGCGCGTAGCTTGGCCAGGTCGCGAGCGTCACGAGGACGCGCGCACCAGACTCCGACGACGGAACGTTCCCGAGCGCCATGGACGACGCCCGAGCGGACAGACGCCGCTCACTTCCCACGCCAACACTCGTCTCGGTTCCCCTCTCCGCAGGGCTCGCACTGCCTTCGTGGTGGGAGCCGGCGTACACACTCGTGACCTTTGCGGGCATCGCGTGCCTCGTACTCGCGCTGGTGCTCGTTTATCGCGTTCGCCGCGTCGGTCCGTGGCGCCGACT
>JABFRW010000107.1 GCA_013140805.1 Candidatus Eisenbacteria bacterium | reverse complement strand
CGGCCAGCACGCGGCGCGCGATGCTGGCCGCCGCGGTCGGGTGCGAAAGGCCGCGCGCGGCGCTGCGCGCGCGCTCGCGCGCCGCCGGATCCGTCAACCAGCGCGACACGCACGCGGCGACGTCCTCGAGCGAATCGGCGTGTACCGCAGCTCCCGCGGCCTCGAGGAATCGTGCATTGCGGACCTCCTGCCCCGGGGTCGGACGGTAGATCACCATCGGCGTCTGCTTGACCAGGGCTTCGGAGCAGGTGAGCCCGCCGGCCTTGCTCACGAGCACGTCGCATGCTTCGAGCAGCACGTCGACCTCGTTCGAGAACCCGAGCGCACGCACGTCGCCGCGCGCCGCGGCCGGCAGCGCCTCGATCTCGGCGCGCGCGCGCTCGTGGGTTCCGCACACCACCCACACGAGCGGACGCGAATCGAGTGCCGCGAGTCGATCCGCAAGTTCCGCGAGCGGACCTACGCCGCTGCCACCGCCCATCACCAGCACCATGGGCCGATCGGTCGGCAGGCCGAGGCGCCGACGCGCCTCGTCGCGCCCCAGCGTGAGCGCGAAGCGCGGCTCGATCGGAATCCCCGTGACCTCGATGCGAGCACGCGGTACGCCGTGGCCTGCCAGCTCGTCGGCCACCGCCTCGCTGGCGACGAAGTAGCGATCGACGTGACCGAATGCCCAGAACGGATGAGCGGCGAAGTCGGTGATCACGCAGTAGAGCGGCACCGTCAGCCGTGGGCCCCCGCGCGGCGGTGAGAGCGCCTCGATCGGCAGGAAGTGCGTGCACACGATGGCGTCGGGCCGTTCGCGCTCGACCACGCGTGCGAGCCGGCGCAGGTTCAAGCGATCCATCAGCCGCACCGTGTTCGCGCCGCGTTTGAACGGCGCCAGCTCCCACGAGTGATACAGCACACCCCAGAGTGCGGGGGCGCGCTGGGCGAGCACGTTGTAGCCCTGCCCGTATCCGGTGCGATAGAGGCGCGAGGCGTAGACCAGTGCGTCGACCTCCTGCACCGTTGCGCTCGGGTCCAGCGCACTGATGCTGGCGGCGAGTGCTTGCGCGGCCCGCTTGTGACCGCTTCCGGCGGTCGCATGAAGGATCGCGATGCGTGGTCCCGGCGCGCCTCCCCCGGCGAGCGTCTCCAGGGCCACCATGCCGCCGCCGACCGCCGGAAACAGCACGTCGCGCTCGCCGCCCGACTGCCACCGCTCGCGCCACCAGCGGCGCTGGGCGCGCAGCCGCGCGCGCCATCGTCGCGTGAGGGACGGCGGAATTCGGAAGCGGGCGAGGCCCTGGGCTCTCATCATCCCTCGATCGCGTTTCGCACGTGTCGGACCCGCGCTCCTCCGGGCTCGAGCTCGATCGCGACCACGTCGATCCTCACCCGTCTGGAATGGCCGGCGCGCGCCACTCCCGCGCGATGCAACCTCGCGCGTTTCGCGCCGTTCAACGATTCGATCGCGCCGCCGAAGTCGGTGCGACCGCGAAATCTGACCTCGACCAGCACCTCGGTGTCGCCGTCCTCGACCACGAGATCCACCTCGACGCCGGCGATCCGAGCGTTGCGCTCGACGATTCGCATGCCCGCCAGCTCGAGATAGGCGGCGGCCAGTGCCTCCCCCGCGTGCCCCCGTGACGCTGCCATGCCCATGACGTTCCTCGCGGGGGCGAAGTTGCGGAGGCGTGGCGGAGCGCGTCGCGTGACGCGCTCGCCGCGGCACATCCTACTCCAGCGCGAGCGCCGCCTGTGAAACAGGTCGATAGGAGAACCGGTGCAGCGGACAGGGTCCGAGGCGTTCGAGCACCGCGAGGTGTTGCGGAGTGCCGTAGCCCTTGTGACGCGCGAAACCGTACTCCGGCCACACTCGATCGAGCCGCTCCATGATGCGGTCGCGCACCACCTTCGCGACCACCGACGCCGCCGCGATCGAAAGCAGGGTCGCGTCGCCGCTGACGACCGCCCGCTGCGGCGAGCGCACACCGGGAATGACGTCGACGCCGTCGACCAGCACCAGCCCCGGCGCGACCGCGAGCCGCGCGACCGCACGTCGCATCGCCTCGAGCGACGCACACCGGATGTTGACCCGATCGATCGTGCGAGGGCCGATGACCGCCCATGCGAACGCGCGGGCGTCGGAGAGGACCCGGGTGTAGAGCGCTTCGCGCATGGCGGGATCGAGCTGCTTGCTGTCGTGAAGCCCCGCCCAGGCGAGCTCGCGATTCAGAACCACCGCGGCGGCCACCACCGGTCCTGCGAGCGGTCCGCGACCGGCCTCGTCGACTCCGACCACCACGACATCGGCGCCCGCAAGTCGCGATTCGGCGCGCGCCAGTCGCTTCCACACCGGAGCCGGCCGGCTCCCGGTCGCATCCTTGCGAACGCGGGTCTCGGACGCGGCGCGCACCGGGCGTGCCTGCTAGTCCTGGCGGCTTCCGGTGGCGAGGCGAGCAGCCTTGCCGGTCTTGCCACGCAGGTAGAACAACTTCGCGCGACGCACCTGGTTGTGCTTGATGAACTTGATGTCGGCGATCATGGGTCCGTGCAGCGGGAACGTGCGCTCGACGCCGACGCCTTCGCTGATCTTGCGGACCGTGAACGTCTTGCGCATACCGGCGCCGCGCACGCTGATCACGTCGCCGCGAAACTTCTGCTGTCGTTCCTTGTCGCCTTCGATCACGCGCACCGAGATCTCGACCGTGTCGCCCGAACGAAGATCGGGGCGATCGGCTTTGAGGTGGGCGGCTTCGACTTTTTCGATCAAACGCATAGCCTGTCCTTTCGACGACGAAACCGGCTCGAGGGGCCGGTGATGATGAGCGGCCGGGCAGTATAGGCGAGACCCCGGGGGCCGGCCAAGCCGGGCGGTTTCGGTGCTAGCGGATCACCGCGAGGCGTGCCGACGCGCATGCCGTGCCCTGCTGCGCCCGAATGAGATAGAGCCCCGGAGCGAGGCCGCGCAGGTCGAGCGTCGCCGCCCGGGTCGCCGTGTTCTCGACCTCGTAGTCGCGCTCCAGCCGGCGCCTGCCCGCCAGGTCGAAGAGCGCGAGACGCAGGTGCCCGGGCCGCGCCGCGAACCGCAGCGTGGCCACGTTTCGGGCGGGATTCGGGTGCACCGAGTCGATTCGCAGCGGGCGATGCGCGAGCGGGGGCTCTGCGGTCGAAATTCCGGTCGTGCTCACGCTGACGAACTTCTGGATGCGATCGTTCAACCAGTCGGCGATCACGATCGTGCTGCCCTCGGAGTCCACCCGCATTCCCTCGGGAGCATTGAACTGCCCGGCGGCGGCGCCGGGCACTCCCCACTCGCACACGAATGCGCCGGCCGCGGTGAAGCGCTGGATGCGATGGTTGAACTTGTCGCTCACGTACAGATTCCCGCGTCGATCCGAGTGCACGGCCTGCGGCTCGTCGAATCGACCCGGCGCCTGTCCCCAGCCGCCCCACAGCGACACCAGTGCGCCGGCGCCCGTGAACTTCTGCACGCGATTGTTGTTCTTGTCGGCGACCAGCACGAATCCGGCGGTATCGACCGTCACGCCGTAGGGCTGGCTGAACTTGCCCGAATCGCTTCCGGTGCTGCCCCACGAGAGAAGAAAGCCGCCATCCGGCGCGAACTTCACGATCCGGTCGCTCAGGTAGCTCGCCACCAGGATATTGCCGGCACGATCCACGGCGATCCCGGCGGGCGCATGCAACTGGCCCGGGCCGGTGCCGAACGACCCGCACGAGAGCAGCGGGAATCCCGTCGGCGAGAACTTCTGAACGCGATGATTGCTGGTGTCGCCGATGTAGACGCAGCCACTCGAGTCGATGCAGATTCCGGTTGGAAAGCGGAACTGGCCCGGCGCGCTGCCGAGCGATCCCCACTCGAACAGGTAGTTGCCGTTCGAGTCGAACTTCTGCACACGGTGATTGTCGCCATCCACCACGTAGAGGTTGCCGAGACGATCGATCGCGACGTCGGTCGGCAGCTTGAACTGGCCGGGCCCGCTCCCATGCGAGCCGAACGTGAGCACATGAACCGGCGGAGACACCGCACTCGACGGTTCGGCACCGGCGACAGCGCCGAGCACGACGCACGCGATGATGCTGGCTTTCGACTTGGTCATCATGATCGCCGGGGTCCTCGAGATTGCGAGCGCCGGGCGCTGCATGCCGGCCCGGTGCTGGGGCTCGCGCGGTACGGGGCGTGGAAGTCTACACGCTGGACGCTGCCACCGGAACGTGCCCCGCGTGCGGGCGCGCTCGAACTGGCCATTCCTCCGCTCGCAGGCTAGCCTTCGCGGCCGATGCTCGCTCGCAGTCGTCAGTTGCTCGCCACCGGCGTGTTCGTGGTGGACGCATGCCTGATCTTCGGCTCATGGTTGCTCGCCTACTGGCTGCGTTTTCATGCGCTCGGGCTCACCGCGCCGCGCGGGATCCCGCCGCTCTCGCTCTATCTGTGGAGCGGCGCGGTGCTCACACCGATCGCGCTGCTGGTGCTGCGGACCTTTCGCGTCTATCGCTCTGCGCGTACGGCGCGCCTGTCGCGCGAGCTCTTCTACCTCGCGCTCTCGATGGCGGTGGCGACGCTCGGCGCCGGCGTCGGCTCATTCTTCGCGCGCGGCGAGCTTTCGCGCATCGTGGTGGGGATGTTCTGGGTGGTCGGCACCGCTTCGCTGTGGGGCAGCCGGCTCGCGGTGCGCCTGCTGTTGCGGTGGATGCGGAGCCGCGGTCGCAACTTGCGTCACGTGGTGATCGTCGGTACCGGCGCGCTCGCCCGACTTCTCATCGACAAGATCCACCATCACGCGGATTTCGGGCTCTCGCTTCAGGGCCTGATCTCGATCGATCCACCACGCCGTGGCGAAACGCTCGACGGCCACGCGGTGCTGGGTTCGATCGCCGACCTTCCGCGACTGGTCGAGGAGCACGGCATCGAGCTGGTCTACGTTGCACTCGGCCGCCCGGAGTGGAAAGCCGAGGAAGAGACCCTGCAGGCCCTCGCCGACAGCACCGCGGCGGTGCGACTCGTGCCGGATCTCACGCATGCGTTTCGACTCAACTCGAGCGTCGAAGACTTCGACGGCATGCCGGTCGTGCTGGTCACCGACAGCCCCGAGCAGGGCTGGAACTCGGTGCTCAAGCGCGGATTCGACCTGGCATGCGCTGCCATCGGCCTGCTCGTGATCTCTCCGGTGCTCGCAATCCTCGCGATCCTGATCCGGCTCGATTCGCCGGGTCCGGTGTTCTATCGCCAGGAACGCGTCGGCTTGAACGGCCGGCGCTTCGACATGATCAAGTTCCGCAGCATGCGCGCAGATGCGGAGTCGAGCGGCACGGCGTGGACCACCCGAAACGATGTGCGCCGCACCCGTCTCGGCGAGACGCTGCGCCGCCTGTCGCTCGATGAGCTGCCGCAATTGTGGAATGTGCTGATCGGCGACATGAGTCTGGTGGGGCCACGGCCCGAACGCCCGATGTTCGTCGAGCAGTTCCGCACCTCGATTCCGCGCTACATGCTGCGCCACCACGTGCGCGCCGGCATGACCGGATGGGCGCAGGTCAACGGCCTGCGCGGCGACACGCCGCTCGAGCAGCGCATCGAGTACGACCTCTACTACCTCAAGAACTGGTCGCTCGGTCTCGACTTGAAGATCCTGATGCTCACCGTGGTGCGGGTGTTCCGCGACGCCAGCGCCTACTGACGCTCGGAGGCAGTCCATGCTCGCGATGCTCTCGGCCCTCGTTCTGGCGATCCCCGGTCCGCTCGCTCACACCTACTCGATCGTGGCACGCGACTCGGTGACGGGCGAGATGGGCGTGGCGGTTCAATCGCACTACTTCTCCGTCGGCCCGATCGTGCCGTGGGCCGAAGCGGGCGTCGGAGTGGTGGCGACGCAGTCGCTGGTGCTGGTCGACTACGGTCCGAACGGGCTCGAGCTGATGCGCCGCGGCTTCACGGCCTCGCAGGCACTCGACATGTTGAAGCACGGCGATGCGAATCCCGATGTGCGGCAGGTCGCGATGATCGATGCGAAGGGAAACGTGGCAGCGCACACGGGCAAGGCCTGCATTCCAGACGCCGGATTTCGCACCGGCCGCCAGTACTCGGTGCAGGCCAACCTGATGGCGAACGACAAGGTGTGGCCCGCGATGGCGGCCGCCTACGAGCACGCGAAAGGCGATCTCGCCGAGCGCATGATGCAGGCGCTCGAAGCCGGCGAGCGTGTCGGCGGCGACATCCGCGGCCGCCAGTCCGCGGCGATGGTGGTGGTCAAGGCAAAGTCGAGCGGCAAGCCATGGGTCGATCGCGTGATCGATCTGCGCGTCGAAGATCACGCCCAACCGCTCGTTGAATTGCGCCGGCTGATCCGCCTGCGTCGCGCGTACAACGCCGAGGATGCCGGCGACAATGCGATTGCAGCCGGCCGCGCCAACGAGGCGCTCGAACGCTACGAGGAGGCGATGCGGCTTGCTCCCGACGTGGTGGAGCTGCAGTTCTGGGCGGCGGTCTCGATGTACACCGGCGGTCGCGAACCCGAAGCGCGCACGGTGTTCCGCCGCGTGTTCGCTAAGGAAGCGCGCTGGGTTCCGCTCATCGAGCGGCTCTCCCGCGTTGGTCTGTTCCCCGATGACGCGGCGAAGATCCGCGACGTCACGTCCCTGGCCGTCAAGGGAGCGCGCTGGTAGGCCCGAGGCGGCTTCCAGGATCGGGGCTGAACGGCGCTAGCCGACGGCTTCTTCGTAGGCCTTCATGGTTTGCTCGGCGGTCTTCGCCCACGTGAACGATTCGGCACGCGTGCGGCCGGCGAGCGTCATGCGGGTGCGTTCCCATTCGTTCGAGAGCACGTCTCGAAGTGCGGCGGCCCAGGCTTCGGGTTGGTCGGGCGGAACGAGTCGCGCGGCATGCCCCAGGACTTCGGGCATGGCCGTCACGTTGCTGGCGATGACCGGGACATTGCAGGCCATGGCCTCGAGTGGCGGCAGTCCGAAGCCCTCGGCCAGCGACGGCTGCGCGTACACGCGAGCGCCCGAGTACAGGCACGCGAGCTCGCCGTCGTTCTGAAGTGGACCGGCAAAGGCGATGGTGTCTTCGATGCCGAGCACGCGTGCGAGTCGGGCGAGATCGTCCTGAGCACTCCACGGTGAGCCCGACAGCACGAGCGGCGGTCGTTCGGTGCGGGCGAGAATCGCGATCGCTCGCATCAGGACTTCGAGGTTCTTGTGCCGCTTGCGAGCTCCGACATAGAGCACGTAGTCGGGCGGCAGCCGGCGCTCGGTTCGAAATGCCAGCACGGCTTCGTCGCCCGCCGGCGCGAGGCCGGCCGCTGGTGCGAGCGGGATGACGCGCACCTTGCTCGCCTCGATGCCGAGCAGCGACACGATCTCCTGCCGGCCGTATTCCGAATCGGCGATCACGAGTTGCGCGCGCTTGGCGGCGAAGCCGGCCATCAGGCGCGCATAGGTCGCGGCACCGGTGGGATGGAACGACGGAAAGCGCAGGTGGATGAGATCGTGGATCGTGACCACCGCGGGACCGGTCCACAGGAGCGGCAGGGTGTAGTGCGGCGCATGCAACAACCGCGCACCGGCGCGCGTCGCGGCGCGCGGGACCACGAAGTGCTCCGCGAACCCGTACTTGCCCGCCGTCACCGGCGTCTCGATCACGGTGTCGTTGGGCCACGACACGCGACCGAGCAGCTCGGGCGGCATCAGCGCAACGAACTCGTGCCCCTCGCGACGCGTCGCGAGAGCGCCCAGCAGTCCGCGCACGTAGGCCCCGATTCCGCCGTCGAACAGCTTGCGTGCGTCGATTGCGACCTTCATCGCGCGCTCCTCCGTCGTGTCATCGCGTCGCGATAGGCCACGACCGTGGCCTCGGCGGTGCGCTCCCAGGTAAAGCGTGCGGCATTCGCGAGCCCGCGCGCGCGCAACTCGCGGCGCAAGGGCTCCTCGGCAAGCGTGCGCCGCAGCCCGTCGGCGAGTGCCCCTTCGTCCCCCGCGGGAACCACGAGCGCGCCGTCGCCCAATACCTCCGCCAGCGATCCGCCGCCCGACGAGACGACCGGCGTGCCGCACGCCATCGCCTCGAGCGGCGGAAAACCGAACCCCTCATAGAGCGATGGAAACGCGAACACGCGTGCGGCCCCGTGCAGCGCGGGCAGGTCCTGGTCGGGCACGAAGCCCGGCAGACGCAGGCGCGACTCGATGCCGAGCCCGCGCGCGAGTGCGGCGAGTGCGGGGTACTCGACCGCCTCGCGCACGCGACCGGCAATGACCAGGTCCGGCGCGTCGTCGAGTTCCGCCACGAGCCGCGCATACGCGCGCAGCAACCCCGCGGCGTTCTTGCGAGCATCGATGCCGCCCAGATAGAGCACGAATGCGCGCTCGAGCCCCAGCCGCGCGCGCAGCTCGGCGAGCACCTCGGGTGGTGGCGGCACGAAGCGTGGGTGCAATCCCAGGTGCGCCACGTGCACGGTGGCGGCCTCGCGACGGTGGCGCGTGACGACGTCTTGGCGCGTGACGGCCGAGTCGGTGACGACGGACTCGGCATGCGAGAGGGCACGGCGCTCCAAGGCTCGAAACACTCGGAACTCGATGGGTCTGCGCGCCGAGTAGAGCGACGCCATCATCTCGAGGATCAGATCGTGCACCGTGATCACGACCCCTCGGCAGTGCCACGCCGGCGCATCGGTGTGTGAGAGGAAGTGAAAGAGATCGTGGTCCGACCCGCGCACGCTCGCAGGCACGGTGGTGAGCATCGCGATGCGATCGCGTCGCGGCACATTGAGTCGCGGATACGCGCGCACGCGCACGCCAGCCGGTACGTGTTCGGCGGGCAGCGGCAGCTCGGGCTGATGCCACAGGGTGAGTTCGAGGTCGCCTCGGCGCGCGAGGGCTCGCACCAGCTCCACCGCATAGACTCCGATCCCACGCCCCTGGTGCTCCCGGAACCCGGGCTGAAGTGCTCGGCCGTCGATGGCGACGCGCATCCGTTCGCTGTTCACGTGGTGCCTCGCCCGCGGGCGGGCTCACGCCGCGCGGCGATCATGAAGTACCACCCGAACAGATCCGCGACCGGCGTGCCGTCCAGGCCGGCGACGAAGCGCGCGAGCGCGGGCCCGGTGCGCGGCGGGTAGACCCCGGCGCTGCGCACGCGCGGCTTCGAGCAGCCGAGTCGCTCGAGTGCGCGCGCGTAGCGACGCGGTCCGTGCGAAGACTCGTAGACGCCCGGCATCAGCCACTCGGTTCGCAACATCCGACCCGCGTCTCGGACGCGGAACATCGAGAGCTTGCGCGGCACCACGTCGGCGTAGAAGGTTCCACCGGGCCTCAGGATGCGCACCATTTCGGCGACGACTGCCTCGGGCTCGGGGAAGTGTTCCAGCAGTCCGCCCGACAGCACCAGGTCGAAGCTGGCATCGGGGAATGGCAGGGACAGCGCATCGCCTCGAACTCGCTCCATGCGAAGGCCGGCGATCGCGGCGGTCCGGCGCACGATGGCGAGCGCGTTCGGCGCCGGATCGAGGGCCACCAGCTCGAGCGGCGCGGCGCGGCCCATGCGCGCGAGCAGCCGCGCCGAGCCGCAACCGATCTCGATCGCGCGGCCGCTGGCCGGCAGATCGGCGCCCAGGAACTCGAACTTCAGCCGGTCGATGTGGTTGGCGAGCGTCGGCGCATCGAGCGAGTCCTCGATGTCGGGATGCGAAACCCAGTCGCGATCCCACGCCGCCCACGAGCGCACCGGCTGGCGATCCGTCATGGCGTCTCCCCGCCGGCACCGCGCGGCAGCAGGCCGCGGAGATCCGCCGAGCGCAGCACGCCCGCCATCGTCAGAAACGCCAGGTACGCGAGTCCCGCCAGCGTCAGCACCAGAGGCAGCGGCCACGCGACCCAGCGCAATCCGGCGAGCAACACTGCGAACGCAGCGTTCGCTGCCAGGACGCGCAAAATCGCGGGCCACGAGACCACCCCGGGAAGCTCGCCCCGCAACGTCGCCGCGAGCATTGCGAAGCCCGCAAGTTCGGTGACGAGCGTCGCCAGGGCGGCACCGGCGGTGTCGTAGCGCGGAATGAGAATCAGGTTGAGGCTCACGTTGATCACGGCATTGACGGTCGAGATCACCAGCACCGCGCGCTGACGACCAGTGGCCGCCAGCAGGTGCCCGCACAGGTTGGTCACGAACAACACCGGTGCCGTCCACGCCAGCAACGCCAGCGTGAGCGCACCGGCGCCGTAGTGGTGACCGTAGAGCATCTCGAGCGCCGGACCCGCAAACGCACTCGCGCCGATCCCCAGCGGCAGGCTCGCCGCCAGCGACAGCGTGAGTGCACGTTGCGAGACCGCGCGTGCGCGCGGATGCGCGATCGAGCCGGCCTCGGCCACCACCGGGAACACCGCGGTGACCAGCGACTGAGAGAGCAGCAGCGATGCGAACAGCAGGTTGGCGCACGCACCATAGAGACCGGTCGAGCGCTCGCCGCTCATCAGCGAGAGCATCACGGTGTCGAGCCGGAAGTAGACCGTGACCACCACGGCGGTGAGGGCGAACGGCAGGCCGCCGCGAATCAGCTCCGGCCATTGCGAACGGGCGCCCGAGAAGCGCGGCGCCGGCACCGCTCGTCGCGCCAGCAGCGCGACGGCCGCCAGCGCGATCAGCGCGGAGGCCGCCTGCGCACCACTCACCCACACCACACCCGCCCCGAGCGCCACCGCGGCGAGCGTGGCTCCCAGATGCAGCACGCGCGTCAGCACCGTGCCGACTGCTTCGCGATCCATGCGCTGCGTGGCGCGCAGCACGGCGAACCACGAGTTCGAGGTGGTGCCCGCGACCGCGACCAGCGCGGCGAGCACCACGAGCAACGGGGTCGGCGCCTGATACCGAAACACCCACGCGAGTGCGCCTGCCAGCACCACGAGTCCCGCGCCGAGGACGAGCTTGAGCGCCAGCGAAGCGCCGAGCAGTTCAGCGGCGCGGCCGGCGACCTGCGACACCCGGCGCGTGACGTACAGATCGGTGCCGAGGTCGGCGAGCGGCGCGAGCAACGCCACGAACGCGAGCGCCAGCGTGTAGCGCCCGAAGTCCTCGATCGGCAACGTGCGCGTGAGCACCACCAGGGTGACGAAGCCCAGCGCCCTCGCCACCAGCTGTGCGGCCGCGATCGCCACGGCGTTCGCTCGCACCGAGCGAACGGCGCCCGCGGTCTCACTCATCGGACACCTCCGCGCGCGGGGCGCTTGTTCCACGCTTCGAGACCGTGCGCGAGCACCGCGTCGAATTCGCGGTCGAAACGCTCGGGTGCAAACGGCTCCGCAAGCGCTCGCAGTTCGAACGGATCGAATCGCTCGCGCTCGAACGCCTCGATCGCTGCCCGCATGCCCGCGACGCTCGCGGTGCCGAACAGGATGCCGCCGGGCACGCGCGCGACGCCGCCCGCGCGCACGCGAGCGAGCGCTTCGTCCGAGGCGCCGCGCCCCACCGTCTCGAGCGCACCGCCGACACCGAGTGCGATCACCGGACAGCCCGCGGCCAGCGCCTCGACCGGCAGCATGCCGAAGTCCTCCTCGCCGGGA
>JABFRW010000106.1 GCA_013140805.1 Candidatus Eisenbacteria bacterium | reverse complement strand
GGTCCAGCGAGCGGGCCGGGCCGCAATCCGTGGGACCCCGCACGCTGGACCGGCGGATCGTCGTCGGGTTCGGGTGCCGCGGTCGGTGGCGGACTCGTGAGCTTTGCGCTCGGCACCGAGACCTGGGGCTCGATTCTGTGCCCGTCGGCGTTCTGTGGCGTGACCGGCCTGCGCCCCACCTACGGACTCGTGAGTCGCGCAGGTGGCATGGTTGGCGCCTATTCGTTCGACAAGATCGGACCGTTGGCGCGCTCGGCCGCCGATTGTCGGGCGATCCTCGGAGCGATCGCGGGTCCCGACGAGAACGATCTGACCACCGTCGAGCGGCGCGTCGATCTGACGCAACGGCGCCGCTCGCCACGCGCGATCAAGGCGGCGCTGATCGAGCCGGATTGGGCGAAGACCAAAGGTGCGGAGCCGGGCGTGCGTGCCACCTTCGAGCGAGCACTCGCAGATCTGCGCTCCCTGGGACTCGATCCGCAGCCCGCGAAGCTGCCGGACTTTCCGGCGGCCGAAGTGTCGGGGCTGCTCATCACCGTTGAAGCGCTCTCGACCTTCGAGCACTTCTTCGAAGCGGGTGGAGTGAAGCAGTTGCGGGATCCCTACGCCGCGCACCAGCGCGACATCAACTCGGCGATCCACGGCGACGACGTGATCAAGGCGTGGCGGATGCGCCGCGTGGCGCAGGACCTGATGGCCGAGTTCTTCGAGCAGTGGGACGTGATCGTCGCGCCGAACTTCCTGTCGGTCGCACCGCCGATCGTCACCGATCTCTACGAGTCGCTGCCCTACGGCGACACGGTCGGAGCGTTCGCGGTCGCGTGCGGCCTGCCGGGGCTCGCCCTGCCGATGGGTGCCGCGACGCACGGCCTGCCGTGCAGCTTCCAGCTGGTCGGCGCACCGTTCGACGAGGCATTGCTGTGCGATCTGGGCGAGCTGTACCAGAGCCGCACGCGGCATCATCTGGCGCGACCCGCCGAAGCATGAGAGCGCAGGTCGCGGACCTGGTGGTCGCGTCGGCTTGAGCGCCGGCGGAAGTGCGGCCGCCGCTCGAGTCGCCGGCCGCGCCCCCGACTACAGCGTCTCTCTCAGCGCGAACTGGATCGATCGCTTCTTGCCGTCGCGTTCGTAGACCAGCTTGCGCTTCTCGCCCGGGTTCGCGACTTCGAACACGCGCTCGTATTCCTCGATCGACCAGCTCGCGGCCGGCCGCCCTTCGAGATCGAGAATGCGATCGCCGACTCGCAGACCGGCTGCCTCCGCCACCGAGCCGGCGAGCACCTGCGCCACCGTGAGCCCGTCGCCACCGTGAGCGAGCTGGAGCCCGGTCAGGCTGAAGCGATCGCGATCGCGATAGCGCGCGCCGGGCTCGAGCCACACCTGACGGCGCTCGTAGTCGAACGTCACCTTGAAGCGCTCGAGCACCCGGTTGCCGATGTTGCCGGCGTAGTCCTCGCTCGCGAGCGCCCCGACGTCGGTCGACGACAGCACCACCACGGGTGCATCCCAGCCGTAGCTTCCGAGCGTCATGCGTTTCATGCGCGTGGCGGTGCTGGAGAACGTGCCGCCGAATCCGCCACCCAGCACCTCGACGCTGCGACCCGCGCGCTGGCGCAGGTCGTGCGCGTTGACGAATGGCGTGTGCAGATCCACGGTCGAGCCGCTTCCCACGTCGAGTCGGAACTTGCCGCGGTACAGCGAGTCGATCGCCCCCTCGACCACCGGGATGTTGCTCGCCAGCTCCAGCGTGAGCGCCTCCCCCGCACCGGTGTGCTGATAATGCTTCGGATCGTGGAGCACCAGGCGTCTTGCGTCGTAGTCGACTTCGAGCACGAAGCGACTGATGAAGTCGTAGCCCAGCACGCCGGCGCAGCGCCGCCAGAAGAACGGCTCGAGATGCGGATTGACGGCCAGGATCACGACCTTCTGGCCACCCACCCGCACGCTGGTTGCGCCTTCGCCCGGCACGAACAACGAATCGAGCTGCGCAAAGGCACCGCCGCCCGAAGCACCCGCGCCGCCGACACCGATGTGGCCTTCGGAGCGCAGCCCGCGGCTCGCCGCGTAGGCGCTGTCGATCACGGTGACGCCGGCGCCGGTATCGAGCAGGAAGTCCTCGAGCGGTCCGCCGTTGAGCGAGGCCTTCACCCACACGTGGCGGGTGGAGTAAACGAACGGCACCGTGACGCGCCCGGTCGCGCCGCGAAACGTCACCGGGCTCGCGTCCTCGCCGGGAGGTGCGAATCGTTCGTCCGGGAATGCGTCGGCCACCCACACCGAGTCGAGCGTGACCGTGACGATGTTGATCGGCATCTCGGCGACCTCGATGCGCGTGGTGCGCGCGCGCAGCCGATTCGCCATGCGCGTGAAGTTCGAGAAGTGGCTGATCATGGTGCGCGAGTCGTCGCGATTGACGGTACGGACCAGGTGGCCCGAGGTCGCTTCGAAGAACAGGCGGCGCGCGCGTCCCACAGGCGGCGTTACCTCGAGCACCGCATAGCGCGCGATCGAGTCGCGCTCGTTGCCGGCGAACGTGACCCGGCCACCGCCCTGGTCGGGCAGCGCCCACGCTTCGCTGTCGAACCATGCCGAGGCGCGCGAGTCCTCGAGTTCCTTGCCGTCGCGCTCCTGCAGCTTGCCGTTCTGATCGACGCGCCACGAGCGCGTGGCGTCCTGGCCGTCGCGAAGCGTAAGCGGTCCGATGGTGGTGAAACTCGCGGTGCGGCCGGGGCGCTGGCGCCACAACTCGACCGTGCCGGTCAAGCCGAACGCGGTGAGTGTCCCCTTCATGCCGACCGCGCGATCGTATTCGAGTGCCTTGAGCCCGCCGGTCGCCTGCAGGTAGTGCTCGATCACCGGCCGGGCTTCAGGCGTGATCTCGGCGTGCGCGGGGCGCGACGCAGCGGATGAGACGAGCGCGAGCGCGAGCACGCAGCTCGCGACGGACTGAAGGCGAGACATGATTCCCTCCGTGGAGTGAGCGAGCGCGCATGATAGCGCGATCCGCCGCGTTCGCTTCCACGCACGGCGATGCGGCGCTCCTTGACCCGGGCTGGACAGCGTGGCGTCGCGTTCGGTGCTTCTCGGTTGCTCCGCCGCCGAACCCCCGCCTATCCTCCGCGAACTCCCCGACACCAACACGGCCTATGGCCCCAACATATGGAGGTAGCAATATGTTTCGTCGTGTTTGGATTCTTGCGGTTGCACTCGCCGTGATTCCGGCTGCGGCACACGCGCAGGGCGGCATGATCGCGACCGGCATCGGGCCGCGCGTCGGATTCACGATGGATCCCGATCAGTTCACGTTCGGCGGGCAGGTCACGTTCGCGGAAGTGGCGCCGCGCCTGTCGTTCGACCCGAACCTCGAGATCGGGTTCGGCGATCATCTTTCGGTGATCGCACTCAATGCGGATCTGCACTACCACTTCGACACCAACACCACGTGGGTGCCGTATGCAGGCGGCGGACTCGGCATCAACTTCATCAGCTTCGACAACGATCTGCCGAACAGCGACGACTCGACCACCGAAATCGGCGCGAACATCATCGTGGGCGTGAGCGCTCCGACCGCATCGGGCAATCGCTTCTTCGGCGAGTTCAAGTTCGGACTCGGCGACATCCCCGAGGCGAAGCTCATGGCGGGCTGGAACTTCAAGATGTAGCAACCGCTACTCGATCGCATTGCACGCACCGGCCGGGGCTCACGCCTCGGCCGTTCGTGTTTGCACGCCGCATCGAGGCTGGGAGGCTCCATCACACCGAATGGCTCGCAACCTGCGGGCCCTGGTGCCGGCAGTTCGGTGCGAGATGAGTCAGCGCCCGCCGAACTCGCTCCTCGAGCGACGCCTCGGGGATGGCGTCGCAGCACGCGGCCCCGCGACGCGCCTCTTCCGCGCGAAACCCCAGTCGCCGCAGCCACGGGATCACGTCGTTGTCGGGAGTGAGTGCCGTCGATGCTGGCTCGAGCTTCGGAATATCCGCTGTTTTCGCGTTCGTGCTGGCCGCCCCGCGCTGCGCCTGCTCCCGCTTGCCGCGCATGAACGCCGCTCCGTACACCTGCTCGGCCTCGTACTGGTTGTGCGCCCGGCACCGCAGCCGCAGATTCGTCGCGGTCGCGGCCCCGCCGCGCGCCACCGGCTGGATGTGATCGAATTCCAGGCGCGCTCGCTCCTCGCAGCGCCGCCCGTTCTCGCTCACGAACGTGCAGTGGCCGCCATCGCGCAGCCACACGGTCCTTCGCACCGGCGCCGGCACGTAGCGGCCCTGCGGCCTGCCGCGTCGAGGTCGTGAGCGCGTGGCGGCCGCGAACTTGCGCTGTTCGAGCTGACGCACCAGCGCCTTGAGCGCCCGGTCGAGCACCTGTGCCAGGTCGCCCGAGGGAACCGCATGGTTCAGCAGCGCCTGGGCGTAGCGCAGCTGGTCGTAAGTTTCCTTCGCGAGTGTGACCTGCAGCGCATAGCGGTCGGCCGAGAGCGGAGCGACCCTCGCTCGTCCAACCGGGGCTGCAGCCACTGGCGCCGCCAGAAGTGTTTCATTTTGAAGTAGCTCCAGCGCCACCTCGGCAGTGTGTTCGTTCGCGACTCTCGCCATGGGCGGAGCCGGCAACACCATGGCCTGCAAGCTCGTCGGCAGATCAGATTGCGGGAAGCGTTCCGCCAGCAGCAGCTCGACTTCTTCCCGGGTCTTGTGGGTGGTCGCCGCAACGAGCTCATCCACCGACTCAGGAGTCAGGTGGGTCGCGAGCAACAGCACGGTGGTGAGATGGATCCGTCCATCGGCGATGGCCGGGAACAGGACCGGGAACTTGCGCGCGATGCGAGCCGCTCGGATGCGTCGCAACGCAGCGAACTCGGACAGCCGCAGCTCACCCACACAGTAGGCGAGCATCGAGGAGTACGCAGCGGGCCGGTAGAGCTGGCGCGCCTCGACTTCGGCAAGGTGCGCGAGCAGCGAGGCAGTCGTAGTGCGATCAGTGGCGACGAGCGAGGCGAGATCGCGCAGCAACACCCGGTCGGCGAGGTGCGAAAGCGAATAGGAAGGCATGACGGGTCTCCGCGGCTGTGAGAGTCGCGGGGGCAGGTCTCTTCTATATCATGCGCAATCGCGGCGCAATTACAGGCCCGCACGGCGCCTCGCAGCGAGCCGCGCGAAAACATTTCAACGTCACACGAGTTCCGCGCAGCCCGGCGCACGTGGCGAACGCTGGAGCGATCTCGGCAAGCCGGTCGTGCGTCGCGACGATGTCGCGCCCGAAAGTCGTCAAGCGGAAATTTCGGCCTTGCTTCGATCCGCACGCAGCGACCAGCGGCTAGCTTCCCCCCACCGCCTTCATCCGCGCGAGGAAGGGACCCGCAGGCACGTAGCCCAGCACCCGTGCATCGCGCAGCTCAGCGCCGTCAGGCGTGAAGAACAACACCTCGGGCACTCCGGTGACCCCGTAGCGTTCACGCATCGCCTGCGACTCGGGAGCGTTGTAACGGGTCAGATCGACCTTGAATGCGGCGAAGCGTCGCGCCTCGGCGATCACGCGCCGGTCGGTGAAGGTGCTGTGCTCGAGTTCGTGACACGGCACGCACCAGTCGGCCGAGAAATCCACCAGCACCGGCCGGCCGCTCGCGAGCGCGACCTGCATGGCGTGGTCGCTGTAGGGCTCGAACTGCATCACTTCGGCGCGCAGCGTCTGCACCGCGAACACGCCGGCCACCACAGCGGCAAGCCCTCCGATCCACTTGAAGAGGCGAAAGCCGCGCTTCTCGGAGCCGTGATGATCGAAGAAGCCCAGGTACGCTCCACCCGCCACCAGCGCGACCGGCAACACCCACGGCGCCCAGTCCGGCGCCAGCGCGATCAGCACGTAGTAGAGCCCGATCGCGGTGAGCAGCACACCGAAGACTTTCTTCACCCACACCATCCAGTTGCCGGAGCGCGGCAGGCTCTGAACAAGGTTCGAGAACATGGCGAGGAACAGGTACGGCACGCCGAGGCCGAGCGCGAGCGTGAACAGCGCCTGGAATCCGAACAACGCGTCGCCGCGTTGAGCGACCAGTGCGAGCAGCGCCACGACGAACGGTCCCACGCACGGCGCCGCAATGATGCCGACCGCGAGCCCCGACATGAAGAGTCCGAGCACCGAAGTGGTGCCGGCGCCGCCGACTTTCTGCATCAGCCACAGTGGCGGGGTCATCTCGTAGAGCCCGAACATCGAGAGTGCCAGCACCATGAACAAGAGCCCGAGCCCGACGTTCACCATCGGGTTCTGGAGTGCCGCGCCGAACAGTCCGCCGGTGAGCGCCGCGACCACGCCGAGCACCGAGTACATGACGGCGATGCCGAGCACGTAGGCGAGCGCGTTCGAGAACACCCGCAGCGATGACTCCTTGCGGCGCGCACCGAACACCGAGACCGTCACGCCGATCATCGGAAACACGCACGGCGTCAGGTTGAGCAGCAGGCCGCCGGTGAAGAGCAGCAGGAACCAGCCGATTCCGCCCTTCGCCACCGCGTCGGTGATACGCCGCTGCAGGGCTCCAGCATCGCCGGCGGCAGTGCGCGGGGTCGCGGGGTCCGTGCCCGGCGCGGGTGGCGCGGTCATGCGTTCGCCGATCGCTCTCTCTTCGGGCGGCGGCACCTGCGACATCGCGGCGAGCGTGTCGCCGGCCGGCACGATGGCAGCTCCGGGCGTTGCGGCCGTCACCGTGATGCGCGCTTCGAACGGGACGTCGGTGGGCGGCAGGCACACGTGGTCGTTGCAGGCCTGAAAACTCACCACGCCCTTCAGCGTGTGCTCCCCGACCGACGCGGCGGCGGCCACCGTGACCGGAATGCGGACCGTCACGGTGCCGTCGTAGACCAGCAACGGTTCGTCCGAGAACGAGAGTTTCTGCGTGTGGCCGGCCGGATACGTGATCTTGCCGGGGGTGATCCCACCCGCGCCGGTCAGTCGCACCTCGGTCTGGATCAGCTCGGGCGAGGCGGGCGGATTCGCGTTCACGTGCCAGCTCGGGGTGATCGTGAGTCGGAGCTCGACCGTCGCACGCGCGCCGGCCGCCACCGAGAGGGGCGCCGCACTGGACTGGACCAGCGTCTCGGCCGGCGGGATGTCGCCGAACTGCGCGCGCGCGGGCGCGGCGCCGAGGACGAGCGCGAACAGTGCGGCGGCGAGTTTGCGAATCACGCGGAAGCTCCCGTGGCTGGAGTCGAGTCGAAGGTCGGGACCGTCGCAGCATCGAGTTGTGCCGCGAATGCTCGTGGATCCTGTATCGGCATCTGGCAGACGAAGTTTTCGCACACGTAGGCGGTGGCGCGGCCCTCGCGAGCGACCAGCGAAGCGGTGAACGGCGCGACCACCGCGAGCCGCTCGTGAGCGGCCGCACTGCCGGTCACCAGCAGCCGGTCGTGCGGCAGATAGCGGCGGGCGTGCTCGGCGATCAGCGCACGCGTGTCGGCATGCACCGGATCACCCGCGATCACCACATGACGGGGCGGCGATTCGAGTTCCTCGAGTGCCACCAGCATCTGCGGCATCGCCGCCGCGCCGTCCGCGAGCCGGCCGCGGAAGTAGGCGGCCGTGAGACGCGCCATCGTGCTCCACTCGGTGCGCCCGGTGAGACGCGCCAGGGTCTCGAGTACGCGCAGCGCCACCGAATTGCCGGCCATCTCGGCGCCGTCGAAGCCTTCCTTCAAGCGCACGCGGATCGAAGCGTCGCCGGCCGCGGCTTCGAAGAACCCGGCGTGTTCGGCGTCCCAGTGGCGCGCCACCATGCGCTCGGTGATCGCGACCGCGCGCTCGAGCCATCGCACCTCTTGGGTCGCCTCGTTCAGATCGACGAACGCAAGCGCCAGATTGGCGTGATCGTCGAGCTGTCCGGGCCCCGCACTCTCGCCATCGCGCCAGCGGCGCGACAGCTCGCGCTCGCCACCATGGCAAAGCTCGTTCCACACGAACTCGGCGGCCCGTTCGGCCCGCGCGGCCAGCGAGGCGTCGTCGAGCACTCGCGCTCCGCGCGCGAACGCGGAGATCATCATGCCGTTCCACGACGCGATCACCTTGTCGTCTCGGTGTGGACGAACCCGTCGCGAGCGCGCCGCGAGCAGACGTGAGACGGCACTCGCGAGCCGCGCGCGCGCCTCGTCCGGCGCGAGCCCGAACTCCTGCGCGGTGGACTCGATCGGGCGGGCCTCGTGCAGGATCGAGGTGCCGTGTTCAAAGTTGCCGCGCTCGGTGACGCCGTAGCGGTGCGCGAAAAGTCGGGCGTCCTCGCGTCCCAGCTCGGCCTCGAGCTCGGCCGGGCGCCACACGTAGAAGCGCCCCTCCTCGCCTTCACTGTCGGCGTCTTCCGCCGACAGGAACCCACCCTCGGGCGCCAGCAGGTCGCGAGCGACGTACTCGAAGATGCCGCGTGCGACCTCGGCGTAGCGCGCGGTCCCGGTGAGCTGCGAAGCCTCGAGATAGGCGCTGGCGAGCTGTGCCTGGTCGTAGAGCATCTTCTCGAAGTGCGGCGTGAGCCACTCGCGGTCGGTGCTGTAACGATGGAATCCGCCCCCGATCGCGTCGTGAATCCCGCCCGCCGCCATCGCGTCGAGCTGTCGCGTCACCATCGCGAGTGGTGCGGCGTCAGGCGCCGCGGCCGTCGCGGCTCGCGCGTGGGGTTCGGCGCGCGCGCGGCGCCACGCGTCACGCATGAGGAAGTTGAGATTGGAAGGCGACGGGAACTTGGGATGCTCGCCGAATCCGCCGTGCTCGAGGTCGGCGAAGCGGCTCAGCGCGTCGAACGCCTGCTCGAACAACGCCTCGCTGCCGGATTCCGACGGCGTCGCCTCGTCGAGTGCGGCGATCCCCGCCAGGATGCGCGCGCCGGTCTCCTCGATCTTCGCGCGCTCGCTCCCCCACGCTTCGTGCACGCGTGGCAGCAGCTCCATCATGCCGATGCGGCCCGGCATCGAACGCGGCGGAAAGTAGGTGCCGCCGAAGAACGGCTCGAGCGTCGGGGTGAGGAACACGTTGAGCGGCCAGCCGCCGCCCATGCCGGTCGCCTGCATGGCGGTCATGTAGATGCGATCGACGTCGGGGCGCTCTTCGCGGTCGAGCTTGATCGGAACGAAGTACCGATTGATCAGCGCCGCCACCGCTTCGTCTTCGAACGACTCGCGCTCCATGACGTGGCACCAGTGGCAGGTCGAGTAGCCGACGCTCAGGAAGATCGGCTTGTCCTCGCGCCGTGCGCGCTCGAACGCCTCGTCACCCCACGCGTACCAGTCGACGGGATTGTGCGCGTGCTGCAGCAGGTAGGGGCTCTTTTCGCGCGCCAGACGATTGGCGACGCGTGGGCCAGGCTCATGCAGGGGTGGGGTCGACACGCAGCCGGAGCCTATCAGAACACTTCGCGCGTCCGTGTCAGGCCGGGGTCAGACGGTGTGGCGCCGCTCCCATGACAAACGCGTCGCCGAGACGCCGAGCACCGCACACGCGACCGCGACCAGCAGTGCGTCTCGCAATGGCCCCGAACCCATGCCGCCGGTCGCCGCGAGCACGACTCCGTTGGTACCGGGAACGATCACGGCGTTCGACCACCCGGCGAGGGACTCCGCCGCCCGGCTCGCCACCCGCCACCCGAGCGGCCACGCCCACACCAGCACGCCCGTCAGCACCACCGAGAGCGCCACCGCGGGTTCCGCGCACACGCGAACCCACAACGGCCGCGCGTCACTCCACTCGGTCGCGAGTGCCGCACCGAGCGCCACGGCGCGGTCGTCACGCTCGAGTACCACGCGCGCCATGACCTGATCGGTGAAGCGGTGCGGTGCGCCAGCCGCAGGGCCGTCGTCGAGCAGCGCCTCGAGCTCGAACGTCGCACGCAACCGCGGCGCGCAGTGGGTGCATGCGAGCGCATGGTCGCGCGCGGCCGTCGAAAGCGCTGCCGCACCGAGCGAATCGAGTTCGCGTTCGAACCCCTCGCAGTTCACGACGTCTCCCCCGTGACCCACGCCTCGCGAAGCGCCGCGCGCGCACGGCTCAAGTGAGTCTTGACCGTGTTCTC